>CALKHD010000001.1 GCA_938092195.1 uncultured Flavobacteriales bacterium
GGTGGACGCCATCAAAGGTGCCTGTGGTCACGATTCTTCGCGACCCATTCGGAAAGTGGGGAAGACCATGGTGGATTTTCACGGAAACCAAAGGTAATTGGGCAGAATGGAGGGTGCACAGGTACGGGAATGACCCGCGAATTCACAGGCGTTGAAAACTCATTGGTGAAGGCTCATGCCCTGAGTCGTCAGTAGGTCGGTCGTTTGGGTTAATTTTGCGCCCAAATCCGGGCACACATTCCCGTTACCACGCGTCAATTTCCGCTGCAATGAGCCAGAACGTAGGTTCCATCCAACAAGTCATCGGTCCGGTTGTGGACATCAGTTTCCCAGCCGGCATGGACTTGCCCAAAATTCTCGAGGCCTTAGAGGTCGATCGGGAAGGTCAAACCCCACTCGTTATGGAGTGCCAAAAGCACATTGGTGAGAACACTGTCCGCGCCATTGCTATGGATGCCACAGAGGGCCTCCGACGCGGCATGCCTGTGCGTGTTATGGGTCGTGCCATGAGCATGCCAACAGGCGAGGCCATCAAAGGCCGTTTGTTTAACGTGACGGGCCAGGCCATTGACGGCATCGCTGCTGGCAAGGTGGCCAGTGAAGGTCCCCGTGACATTCACCAAGCCGCTCCAAAATTTGACGAGCTCAGCACCTCAACTGACATCCTGTTCACAGGAATCAAGGTGATTGACTTGATCGAGCCCTACGCAAAGGGTGGAAAGATTGGATTGTTTGGTGGTGCAGGTGTGGGCAAGACGGTCCTCATCATGGAGCTCATCAACAACATTGCGAAGGGCCACGACGGCCTGTCTGTGTTTGCCGGTGTAGGTGAGCGCACCCGTGAAGGAAACGACCTCCTCCGCGAGATGATTGAATCGGGCGTCATCAAGTATGGTGAAGCCTTTGAAAAGAGCATGGAAGAAGGCGGTTGGGACTTGTCGAAAGTGGACATGGACGAGCTGGCCAAGAGTCAAGCCACATTGGTCTTCGGACAGATGAACGAGCCTCCTGGAGCGCGTGCCCGTGTGGCATTGAGCGGTCTGTCTGTGGCTGAGTACTTCCGCGATGGAGGTGGCGAGGGCGCAGGACGTGACATTCTGTTCTTCATCGACAACATTTTCCGCTTCACGCAAGCGGGTTCAGAGGTGTCAGCCTTGTTGGGACGTATGCCTTCAGCTGTGGGTTACCAGCCAACGTTGGCCACGGAGATGGGTGCGATGCAAGAGCGTATCACTTCCACCAAGAAGGGCTCCATCACATCTGTGCAGGCGGTTTACGTTCCTGCGGACGACCTCACTGACCCTGCTCCTGCCACCACGTTTGCCCACCTTGATGCCACCACGGTGTTGTCTCGGAAGATTGCATCCTTGGGCATTTACCCAGCGGTAGACCCATTGGATTCAACCTCTCGCATTCTCACCCCAGAGATTGTCGGTGATGAGCATTACCGCACTGCTGAGCGCGTCAAGGAGACCCTCCAGCGCTATGTGGAGTTGCAAGACATCATTGCGATTCTCGGAATGGACGAGCTCAGTGAAGAGGACAAGCAAATTGTGCACCGCGCACGCCGTGTTCAGCGCTTCTTGTCTCAGCCCTTCCACGTGGCCGAGCAGTTCACCGGCATTCCCGGGGTCTTGGTTTCCATCGAGGACACCATCAAGGGTTTCCAGATGATTCTGGACGGAGAGCTCGATGAGTATCCAGAAGCGGCATTCAACTTGAAGGGCAACATTGACGAAGTCATTGAGGCCGGCAAGAAGATGCTCGCTGAAAGCGCTGCCTAATGAAGGTTGAAATCCTCACCCCAGATGCTGTCCTTTTTGAAGGAGAGGCGCGTCACGTGTTCCTGCCTGGCTCCGATGGAGCCATGGGCGTATTGGAGCGCCACGCGTCCATGATCACCACCTTGCAAAAGGGCACGGTGAAAGTGGACACAGCAGAGGGAGAGAAAGTGTTTGACCTGAATGGGGGCACAGTCGAGGTGCTGGACAACAAGGTCCTCATCCTCGCCAGCTGAATCATTCATGGTGGTACGGCTCGCCGCGCAGGATGGTCTGCGCGCGATAGAGCTGTTCTACAGCCAGGAGCCGAATCATTTGGTGGCTAAATGTAAGTGAGCTCAATGCGAGCTTCTCGTTGGCCTTGGCTTTGACCTCTGGGGCAAAGCCATAAGCCCCTCCAATGACCAGAGCGAGGTGTCGGATGCCCCGGTGGTGGCGGTCTTCCATCCATTTTGCCAGTTCAACGCTGCGGGGTTGTTTGCCATGCTCATCGAGCAAAACGACATGGTCGGCGTCGGCCAGGGCTTTAATGAGGATGGGTGCTTCTGCCGCCTTCAACTGATCAGGCGATGGCTTGGAACTTCGAAGCTTGGCATCTGGCAATTCCACATAGCGGAAGGGCGCGTATCGCGCCAGGCGGCCCACATAATCTTGGATGCCTTCACGAAGCCATGGAGCAGAAGTTTTGCCAATGACGATGAGAGAAATGCGCATGTTCGAAGTTCCGTCGAATTAACTTGCCGCCGATGACGGATTCACAACCGACTCCAGGTCCTGCGTATCTCGCGCTCCCTCAAGCCATGAGGGAGGCGATAGCTGTGGCGTGGAAAGAGGACATCGGGCCTGGCGACATCACCTCAGAGGCCTGTGTTCCTGAGGGTGCCCAGGAGGCGGCTGGATTTTTGGTGAAAGCCCCTGGCGTGCTGGCTGGATTGGACGTGGCCGAGGCAGTGTTTGCCTACGGGGCGCCCGAGGTGCAGTTCTCGCCTTTGGTCAAGGATGGTCAGTTGGTCGAAGCTGGCGATGTTGTGGCCACCGTGAAAGGCCCTTCCAGAGGGATTTTAACCGCTGAGCGATTGGCGCTCAATTTCATGCAGCGCATGAGTGGCGTGGCGACAGCGACCCGCAAGGCTGTGGATGCCCTTCGAGGCACCTCCACGCAAGTCTTGGACACCCGAAAGACCACACCTGGCCTGCGCATTTTTGAGAAGCGGGCTGTTCTGATGGGTGGGGGAATGAACCACCGCATGGGCTTGTTTGATCAAATTCTGATCAAGGACAATCACATTGATTATGCAGGCAGCCTATCGGCGGCTGTGAAGGGCGCGCAACGCCATTTGAGCTCCAGTGGCAAAGTGGTACCTCTGGTGGTGGAAGTGCGGGACATGAAGGAGGTGAGAGAAGCATTGGATGCAGGGGGCATTGACCGCTTGCTGCTCGACAACTTCTCCCCAGAACAAGTGAAGACGGCAGTGGAAGAGATTGATGGGCGGGTGGCCACAGAGGCCAGTGGAGGCCTAACCCCCGACGTGGTGCGGGCCTATGGCGATGCCGGTGTGGATTTTGTTTCATTGGGCTGGTTGACCCACAGTCCGGTGTCGTTGGACATCAGCTTAAAGAGTGTATCTGCTTTGGCAGAATTGAAAGCATGAGTGAACAGCCTTGGGAAATCTGGATGTCCAAAACCCCGCTTCGTTGGTGGGTCATGGCTCCATTAAAGAGGCTACATCCGTGGGGTTTTGAGGGCATGAGCGCTTGGGACGTCTTTCGGTTTTTTGTGGTGGGGGTCGCTGAAGGGGCCTTGGGCATCCGAGCTGCGGCGATCGCATTTCAGGTGTTTGTGGCGATTTTCCCGGTCATTCTTGTGCTGTTGAGCCTGCTTCCCTTGGTTCCCATAGCGGATTTCCAAGTGAGCCTGTTTGATGCGCTCAGGTCCTATTTCCCCGGTGATACGTTTGGCTTGGTTGAAACGACTGTGGAAGACCTCTTGGCCAATGGGGTTCATCCAGAAATTGCCAGCCTGGGTTTTGTTCTGATGCTGTTTTACGCCTCCAGCAGCATCAATGGCATATTGTCTGGCCTCAATGAGGCCCACCATTTGGAGCGCAAGGGAAATTGGCTGCTGCTTCGGGCCATCTCCATGTTGCTGATGGTGGTGTTTTCTGTGTTCTTGATTGTGGCGGTGTTGTTGATTGTGTTCAGCGGTTCAGCATTGGATTGGTTGACCTCACAAGGTCTCGTGGCCTTGGAAGATTTGCCCCTGATTCAATCTGTGCGTTGGCTGGTGACGATGGTGTTGCTGTACACCACCATCACGGCACTGTACAATGCAGCTGACTTCTCGAAGGACCGATGGCGCTTTTTCACGCCGGGCGCAGTGGTGACCATGGGATTGATCGTGTTGACCTCTGTGGCTTTTGCTTGGTTTGCGACCTCCCTTTCGAGTTACAACCGGCTGTATGGTTCATTGGGGACCTTGTTGCTCCTGCTGGTGTGGCTGAATGTGAATTGCTTCTTGCTGATTCTGGGGTTCGATTTGAATACGGCGCTGAACAAGGCCCGGAGAGACTCGATCCAGCAGGCCTGATGCCGGGTTTTTAAGCTGTGTCCTTTTACTTTGAATCCATGAACATGCGACTCTTCCTTTTGACCCTTTTGTTGTCTTTTGATGCGGTGGGTTCCGCTCAGTCCTTGGCGGGACGCTGGAAAACCATCGATGATGAGACCGGGCGGGTCAAAAGCATCGTGGAGATGACAGAAAGAAATGGACTTTTTTTTGGGGAAGTTGTGGAGCTTTTTCGTCTTCCTGAAGAGGATCAGGATCCCCACTGTGACAAATGTGAAGACGACAGAAAAGACCAGCGCGTGTTGGGAATGGACATTGTCCGCGACATGGAAACGGACGAGGGAGAATGGAATGAAGGCTCCATTTGTGACCCCAAGAATGGAAAGGTCTACGGTTGCAAAATGTGGTTCGAAGAAGGCGAGCCCAACGTGCTGAAAGTCCGCGGTTATTGGGGCTTTATCTACCGCACCCAAGAGTGGATGCGCCAATAAGAAAGGGTCAAACCCACTTGGCCAGCCAAGGGAACTTCTGCACCGCAAAGTCAACCCCTTCTGGAATGAGGTTCAGTCGGGTTGAGGCCCAGGCGGTCCAAAGGGTCACCAATCCGCTTTTGAGAAAGAGGATGGACACGGTGGGCCAGTTGGGGTTCCATTGCATCAAAAGCACTGCTGGAATGAGCAGCACCGTCAAGGTGAGGAGGGTGCGTTTTTCTGGGATAAATCGCTTCCAAACGTGCCAAATGATGACTTGTCGTGCAAGAACAGCGACGCCGATGGAGATGAATGTGGCCAAAGCGGCCCCCAGCAGTCCGAGCCCAAGACCACCATCGGGGATAAATAGAAAGTTGAGAGGAATGGCGAGCAAGACGGCGAACCACTTCACGAAGACCATCTTTTTAAAGTGATCGGATTGTGCGAGCAAAATGCCCGAACCGGTGGAGGAGGACAGAATCATTTTGATGAGTCCGATCACCAAAATCACCCACCCTAATTCTTGAAAGCCAGATGGCAATACAGCATTGATCTGGGGTGTGGTCACCCAAATGCAGGTCAAAATCCATCCGCATCCGAGCAGCAGGTGTCGATGACTTAGGCCTGTGAGGCGTTCAATCTCCTGATTGTCGTTCCGGTCCAATGCGCTTGATATAAGCGGCCGAAGCAACTTTTGGGATGACCTCATGGGGATGGAGGACACTGTGGCGATGAAGGCCGCGACGGTGAATGCGGGGACGTGTTCGAGGCCCATCAGATTGCCAATCATGATGATGTCGAGCTGATTGAGGATGATCCAAGCGCCACTGCCCAGAATCAAGGCTCCTCCATATTGTCGAATTTCTTTTCGCTTGGGTGTTTTGCCCACACCCCTGAGGTCCAGCCTCAAATGATTGGCCACTGCTTGGGCGAGAAGCACCAAGAGTACAAAGACATGGAGGCCAACAAAAGCAGGCAAAAAGGATGTGCTTCCAAGCCAGCCTAAACCCAAAGCCAGCGCCAGGCACAAGTAACCCAGTTTGAAGACTGTTTCCTGTGCGAATGTGGTGAGGGCGGTCTTCAGTTTGGTGGTCAGGAACCCTGCGAGAAAGAGTTGTGCGGTTTGGATTCCAGCCAAGATGGCGATTGGGCGAACTGCCCTTCTGTTGTGCCCTTCGAGGCTCAACATGTCGGCAATGCCTTCGGGAAAGACCAGGGCGGGCAATGCCACAAAACCGGTGAAAAGAACAATGGGTGGCCAGAGCAGTGTGCCCAAGAGCCTTGGGACTTGTTGCAAACGACCCATGCTTGCTGAGTAGCGGTTCATGGCGGCAGGGGCGCCAAAAACCAAGATTGGGGCGAGCAAAGAGGCCCATGCCGCCGCGACCCGGATCAGTCCCCATTCTGCCAAATCGTCTGCAAAGGCCCATGGCAAAACGACCAAATTGTTGAGGCCGCCGAGCGCAAAAGCCAGCAGAATACTGAAGAAATTGCGCATGGCCTGCGCGGGAACGCCAAGTCGTGCCATGTTATGGGGTCTTCGGGAATAGGGGGCTGGTTGACCCAGTGCGTTTTGCTGCGCGTGGGTTTCTTGTCCAAGTCATCGAGGTGGCTGTGGATGGGTTTGGCTCAGATTTCACCTTGTTCAGGATTTGGAGCGTCTCCTTTGTCATTGTTCATGCCCGGACGATTCCATTGATGGGCGAGGTTGTTTGGCCTTGCTCTATGTCTAAATCTACTCCAGCACCAAGCAATCGGCGCAGTATCGACTCTCCTCGTTGTGGGAAACCGTGTCTTCCGCGGAATCGGGAACGAGAGATGAGATGATTTTCCGAAGCCAAGATTGAAGCTTCAGGTCATGCTCTTCGGTGAGGTCGCTGTCGCCCTCCCATTTCAAGGTCAGCAAGCTGTGCTTGTCTCGTGGACCTTTTCGACCTGCGCGAATGGTGGATCGGATGTGTTCTGCCTTTGGATGCGAAGCCCGAAGCATGGCTGCGTACAAAAGCAGTTGAAGCGCTTTCGCGTGCTTTCCGTCTCCCAGTTTGTCTTCCCAGTCTTCCTTCAGGACCAATTCACTGCCTTCGACTTTGCCTGTTTTGTAGTCCAGTACGTGCCAGGTAACGGCCCCATTTTTTTCATGGGTTTCCACGCGGTCGGCCACCCCGCGGAATGCGATTTTCCGCCCGTCTTCCATGGTGAAAGTCCGGCGTAAATTCTCCTCGAGGCCGATCAGTTGAACGGTTTCGTTTTTGGGCCAATTCCGCAGTTCATCGCGGACCCAACGTCCAATCATTGCTGCGGCCATGCGAAGCACAAGAACATTTTCCCCCACATCTGTGGCGGCGCCTTTCTTGGTGAGTTTCAGGGCCTCTTCCAATCGGGGCTTGACCTCTTCTGCGAGGTTTTTTAGGTGACTTGGATGGAGCTGATGTCCCACCGAGTTTTTCAGGCCCAGTTCGATGGCTTTGTGAATGACCGTTCCAATGGTGCTGGCCTCGAGGTGCTCTTCAACGGTGTCGGCTTCACCCAGGCCCAATACATAGCGGTAGTGGAACTGGCGGTTGCATTGGATGGCCTGATTGAGTGCCGAAGGGCTGATTCCGTTGAGCAGGATGTGATCCAATGCAGAGCGGCTTGGGTCGGTCCATTTGAGGTTGGGAACAGCGGGAGGGGCATCGGGGAGGGGTGTCGACCAACTCTGGTGGCGGACCTGAACTCCAGGCAGGGCCTCTTTGGCCCATCGTGACAGCTGAGCAATGTGACGGCTGGGCTCTGTCCCACCATCTCCCAAATCGGCCCCAACGTGCACCAGGTGCACTTTTTTGGCCTTGTGCAAGAGGCGATGCAAGTAGGCTGCGAAGATGCCGTCGCGTTCGGGACGCCCTGGAAGTTTGTTGGCCCGCTGCAGATCCAATGGCATGAAGCTCGGAGGAGGACTGCCGTCGGGAAGGGTGCCTTCATTGACATCGAGCACGAAGATTTCGTCGAAATCCAACCCCCTGCTCTCCAAAAGACCCATGACTTGAAGGCCTTCGAATGGTTCGCCTTCCAAGTCAACCGAATGTTGTCCCATCCACCGCTGGAGTTGCGAGCGGGCTTCTGCCAATTCTGGTTCTCGCCCCAAGCGGTCGATGCACCGCATGTGCAAGGCCACGAGGTCTCGAAACCCTGCCCATGCCGCAGCCAACCAAGGATCGTTCAGGTCCTTACCTGCTTCGGACGACCATTGAGCCAACGACTCCAACATGGCTGCAGTTCCGTCGCTTCTCTGCGTTTTGGAGATCTCAAGCCCTTTCCACCAAGGGCTCAATGCGCGTTGGATGGCGGGAAAATCCTCTAGGTCCTCTTTTCTTAAGCGAATCCAAGTGCGGTCGGCACAGGTCTTGGTGAGGGCCGCTATGTTGGCCGAGGCCTTTGGCTGAAGCACCCGGGTGAATGGGTGGGCCAGCAAGGCGCGAACGCGGCTGTGGTGCAAACGCCCTCTGTCGTTCTGCAAGCCCATGGCGATGGACAGAAAACTCCGCAAAGGGGTTTTGTCCAGGGGGACTCCCATGGTGAGGTTGACCTGACCGACGCCGGGAGGAAGGGCATTCAACACCGTGGGTGCCAAATCTGAGGAAGGGAGGATGATGCCGATCCGGTCCAATCCCTCGTCGTCATTCCCTTCCAAAGATTGCCGGATGTACTGGGTCTGTAAGGTCCGTGAGCTGCACGTGACCATGTTCCATTCTCGGGAAGGCACGCCGGACATCTCGGTGGCGTCTTGCATGGGGTGTGGCAAACTGTCCCATTGGTTGTTGGGTACCATGTCTCGGATGAACCGCCCCGCTTCCATGCCATTGCGCACATAAGTGGGGTCTGTGTCCCATATCCATTCTGCTTTTCCGGCCCTCACCATGCGCTCAACGGTGCGCCGTTCGGCCGGGGTCATGGCATTGGCGCCCGCCATCCAAACTGGTCCTTGGACCTGTCCCAACCAGCCATCGTCTTCGGCCATGCGGCGCAACAATTTGGCCGTGGTGGTGCACCCTGACTTTTCGAGGTGACCATGGAATGCTTCATACAATGGCAAAAGGGCATTCCATTGTTCAAGGAACCGCAATTGACCCGGGGCCAAGGGGGTTTCCCCAAAACTCCAGGACTCAATGTCTTTGATGTTGCGCAAATCGCGGAACACTTGACGGGCTTCGAGCAAATGGTGATCGATTTGGCTGAAATCTCCCATTGCGGCGAGTCCCCACGGCTGAAAGCGCTCAAAAGACCCCCATTCGGGCAAGGAGAGAGTGGTTCGGAGCGATTCAGCCACATCCTGCAGTTCCACCAAAAGTTCAAGCTTGCCGGGAGTGAACAAGCCCAGTTGTTCGGCTGACCATTCGCCGAGGGTCGAAAATCGCGGGAGCCATGTTCCTGGGGGAGCGGTTTTGGCCATGGCATCGGCCAATTTGCGAGAGGCCCTTCGACCGGGCAACAGAACGGTGATGCCGGACCATTGTTCTGAGGGAATGCCTTCCAACCGGGCCATCAGGCGGCCCAAGAAATCAGAGCCGTGGATCATGATCTAAATCCGTTTCGTACAAAACGGAAGAAAGCTTTGGCTTGTTTGGGTTCGGTGAAAACGGCTTTGACCTCAGCCCAAAGACCCTTTTTTTCATGGGGTTGGGCTTCTTTCTTTTCTGGTGCAGGAGGCGACGGGGCCGGTTCAGCTTCAGACGGGTCAACCCCGGCGTCTTTGAGAATTCCCAGCAGTGTATCGGCTTTTTTGAACCGCTCTTGGGCGGCTTTTCGGTGGCCATATTGCTCTTCGAGGAGTCCGAGGTTGTTGAGGGAAATGGCGTCTTCTGGATCCAATTCGATGGCCTTCTTGTAATCTGAAATGGCGCCATCCACATCTTTCAGGGCCGAACGCATCCAAGCCCGAGAAGCATAGCGGTAGGGGTTGTTGGGTTCTTTGTCTACCGCCTTGTCCAATTCTTGTAAGGCCTCTTTTTGCCGGCCCAACTGAAAAATGCAGACTGCGCGGTCATGCAACAGGTTGCCGTCCGAGACCCCGTTTTCCAGGAGTTGGTCAAAACCAATCAACGCCTGTGCCCATTGGCCTTCCTTGTACAGGCCTTCGGTGGTGGCTCGGGTCAGCTTTGCTTCTTTCATGAGGTTGTAGGTTCGCACCATGTCCAAGGCCCAATTTCCGCTGTGGTTGGCCTGGCCAGATGGAAGGTCAATTTATGCGCTCCCATCGGCTGAGCGATTGGTTGAACACCAAAAAATCGGCAATCGCCATGCGGTTCACGTTTTGGAGGTCACGACCTACCCAGATCGACTTCGAATTCAGGATTTGATGGACTCATGGGAGGCCGGGGCCTTGGTCCAGCTGAGCCGTCAGGAATATGAGCGTCAGATGGTGGACATGGAAAAGACCCCACGCATCGGATAGGCGGTTTGGCGACGTTCCTTTGAGACATGTCCTTGCTTCGCGATCATCCTTTGGCCCCCCTCACCACATTTGGCTTGCAGGCTTCTGCCAAGCGGCTTTGGTCGTGTTCATCTCAGCAGGAAGTCCAGGAGGCATTGGGTCATGCCCGTTCTGAAGGATGGCCGATCACGGTCTTGGGAGGAGGAAGCAATGTGCTTCTCACTGGAGATTTGGAGGGGTTGGTCTTGCACAATTGCATCCGTGGAATCGAATTGATCAAAGAGGAGGGGGAGGATGTTTGGATCCGCGTGGGAGCGGGGGAGTCTTGGCATGGATTGGTGATGCAAACTTTGGATGAGGGTTGGTTTGGGTTGGAGAACCTGAGCTTGATCCCCGGCAGTGTTGGGGCGAGCCCCATGCAAAACATTGGTGCTTACGGCATTGAACTTGAAGCGCGCTTCCATGCCTTGGATGCAGTGGAGGTGAAGACCGGCGCAATGCGCTCGTTCTCCCACTCCGAATGCGAGTTTGGCTACAGAGAAAGTGTCTTTAAAAGGGAATTGAAAGGAGCCTACGTCATCACCCATGTTACGTTTCGATTGTCCCGTCGCCCAGAGCTGCACTTGGATTATGGTGCCATCCGGGAAGAGCTAGAGAGAGCAGGCATTGAAGCCCCTTCGCCAAAGGACGTGTCCGATGCTGTGATTCGAATTCGGAAGAGCAAGTTGCCGGACCCAGCAGAAGTTGGCAATGCAGGCAGCTTTTTCAAAAATCCGGTTCTGGATGACGCCCAATTCGCCAAGTTGAAATTGGCCCACCCCGAGGTGCCCCATTACCCTGCAGCAGGAGGCGCAGGGACCAAGGTGGCTGCGGGCTGGCTGATTGACCGGTCGGGTTGGAAGGGCCACAATCGACAGACCCATGGCGTCCATGACCGTCAAGCCCTTGTTTTGGTGAACCATGGCGGAGCCACTGGGTCGGAGGTCTTGAAGTTGGCCGAAGACATTCAGTCCGACGTGCTGGCCAAATTTGGGGTGTCGTTAGAGCGCGAAGTCAACGTCCTTCCGTTGCCCTGAGTCCCCTTTTAAAATTCTGCGCAAGGCAAGATTCTGTGTGGCCGGCTCCTCAGGTGGCTCGGGGTTTTCCACACGTAGCTCAAGGTGAGTTCATGGGCGCCATCGGACACGCCCCAGCCCAAACTGGAGACGGTGATGTCATAGCTGTAACCCACTCGGAAGTGGTCTTCTGTGAGCCCCAAAAGAAGGGACACCGCATCGTGATTGGGGGCGCCATCTGGTGCGGTTTTCATCAGGATTTGACGGTAGGACACACCGTAGGTCAAAAAGGGGCTGTCGAAGCTGATTCCAAAGTCCATTTGATCGAAAGCCCCTTGGCTGCGGTAGCCTGCAGCGATCAAAATGTCTTGGCTCATTCCCGTTGGTCCAGCTTGATAGGGGATGCGAACTCCGCCATGCGCACTGAACCAGATGGGCACTGGGGCGGTGGTGGCATCGGTGAGGCTTTCTGAGGGCGTGTTCAAGTGTCGACTGCTCATTCCGAGCCAAAAGCGCTTGCCATAGACCACGCCTCCTGCGCCAACATCGAAGTAATTCCGCACCAATTGGAAGTTGGACAGGCCCTCCAAAGAGGATGTGGCACCGCCGTCTGCAACACCTCGGTTGAGTTGATCGCCAAACACCAAATCTTGCCAGTTCAGCAAACCCCGGCTTCCCCAGCCAAGCTGCAAACCGGGACGAAAGGACAGCCTGTCGCCCAACGGAACTTCGTAGCTGTATTGAAAGGCGAATGAGCTTGATCCCAAGGCACCTGTACCGGCTTCATCGGATGAGAAAATCACCCCCAAGCCACTTCTGATTTTGGGGATAAAGACATCGTAGGAGGCGCCATAAGAGACGAATCGCCCAGGAAGACCGGGCCACTGATTGCGGTAGTGGAAAGCGATCCGGTTTTCGAGCGTACCTCCAGCAAATGCAGGGTTGAGGTGCGGTGCTGCGGCATAGAACTGTGTCAGCTGCGCATCTTGAGCGCACAGCTGATTTGGCGCCACCAAAGTGACCATGGCCATGAGTCCGAGGAAGGGAAGGATCAGTCGAATGGAATTCATCTTCGAATCAGCGTTACGTCCCCAGCTTGTTCCACAGATGTGCCGTCGAGGAACACGGCGGCCACCTTCCATACATACACGTCTTGCTTGCAGAGCTTGCCTTGGAAAAAGCCATTCCAGCCCACGCCGGGTTCAGCGGTGCTGAAAATCTGCTCCCCCCACCGGTTGTATACCGAGAAACTATAGGCAATGGGTGTTCCTTGGAGTTGCGGGAAAAACACATTGTTGTCCCTTAGGTTGTCGTCGCCATAGGCTTGGGCACCTGACCCATCTCCTCCGAAAGTGGGGGTAAAGGCGCTGGGAACACCCACTGATCCTCCTTGGAATTCGATGATGCAGCCAGTGCGCTGAGTGCTGTCCGTGCACAAGGCGTTTTCTATGATCAAGTTGATCACTGGCGTGCCCGCTTCGCTGTAAGTGTGGGTCACAATGTCAGCCTCGGGTATCGATTGCTCGCTTCCGTCTCCAAACTGCCATACATAGACAGCATCATCGTAGTTGAAGTTGGGTGTGAATTCGACAATGTCCCCGACTTCCACGCATTCAGCCGGGAACATCGTGAATCCAGCATTGACCTGTGGCAGCACCACGATGGTTTGCATGTCCGCTGTGGCGGTTCCTCCCGGCCCGTAGGCTGTGACCCCCACTTGATACGTTCCAGGATTGAAGTAATTGAACCCAAGGGGGTTGTCGATGAGGTCCTGAATCACACGTGAACTGCCCTCTCCAAAGGTCCAAACAACGCTGTCGATGACGCCTTCTACCGCGGGGTAAAAGCTGGCCTGCAGCGGAGCACAAGAGGTGGTGTCTCCCAAGAAGCTGATGCTGGGTGGCGGGGGAATGATGAGCACATCTTGCGAGAAGCTATCGGTGCACCCGAAGTTGTCGAGGACCACAAAAATGGTTTGAATGCCATGTGTCCCCTCAGGCCAGGAGACGCTTTCGGAAACCGCGTCAAACTCTCCATTGCTGGTCACCTCCCAGAAGGTGGTGCCACCTGAAGGGATTTGGTTGAAGTCAATGATGTTGCTGAGGTAAGGAAGGTCCACCAGCACATCCGGGGTTGCAATGAAACTGGCTTCGGGCTGTCCCAGTATCACCACGTTGCCCGTGGTGGCATCCGTGCATCCGCTTTCGGGGTGAACCACACTCAATGAAATGGGCAATACATCGTTGGTTTGAGGGCCCGCGTTCACCGCATTGCTGTCCAAGGGGGGCACCACGGGTTCAAACCCGATGAGGGTGTCGTTGCCGATGGTCCAAGTCCATGAACCGGCGGCCACGCCTGAGGCCAGAGGAATGCCTGTAGAGAGGTTTTCCAGAACAAGATCACCGCCCAAGCACAATGTGTCTGGGATGGAGAGCTGGGCGTCCACAATGGCGGGGATTTCAAAAGTCACTTCATCGGTGTCTGTGCAAGACCCAATGGTGGCGGTGACTGTGGCCACGGCCGTGTATCCCGTGCCGAGAGGGTTGGGATAGGCATGTGAAACGCTATTGGCGGTGGTGGTTTCCGGTTCAGGGGCGAAAGGATCGCCGAAGGACCAAGTCAAATTGTCGGCTTCTCCTGAATAGGAAAAGGTGGCGATGACTTCACATCCAGTCAACCCATCCACTGCCATTTGACCCACGGGCTGGGCCAATACAAGAACGGAATCTGTGTGCGATGCATGACACCCGGTAATGGGGTCTGTGGCGTTCAGCGTCACCGAATAGGTGGTGTCTGTCCCATTGCTTCCAGCCAGCCAGTTGGGGGCTGAAGGGGTGGCGGTGTTCAGGGTGTCGGTGCCAAAAGGGGTATCGATGATCCACTGTGATAGGGCGCTGCTGGGGACATTGACATCACTGACCACAAAGGCGATGGGGGCGCATCCATCATCGGGCAACACAAAATCTGCGGTGACCTCTTCTTCCACCAACACCTCTGTGCTGGCTTCGGCTTGGCATCCTTCAGCACTGGTGGCCAGCACCGTCAACAAGTGGTTGCCAGGCGACAAGGCCAAGGTGGTGTCAGGGTTGCCATTCCAAGGGTAAATGGTGCCCAAATCCACTTGAAGGCTCCAAGATGAGGCTCCGTCTTCGCTGGCGATGGACCGCATGGGGTTCACGGGGTCTGGTGCACATAGGGCATCTTCTGCCTCAATGGTTGGGTTTGGCGTGGGGTGGGCGGTCACAGTGGTTTCCGAGGACCCGGCGCAACCAAATACGCTGATGCCACTGGCGGAGAGGATGTACACGCCTGGATCTGTGTACAGGTGCTGTTCAGCCCCAGGGGGGTTGGGGTTGGTGGGGTCGCCAAAATCCCAATCTACACTGAGCGCAACTTGAGGTGGGGTTTGAACAACCAGCGGCGTGCAGCCGGTTTCTTCTTCTACTTGAGGTGCGAAAGCCGGCCTAACCAATAAGGTCGCTTCGTCTTGTGCAGTGCAGCCATTGGGCCTAGAAACGCTCAAAGCAATGCTGACTGTATCGGTGATGGACCCCGGATTGGTGAAGCTGAAGTTGAAGTCTTCGAAATCGCTGGTGATGGTGCCGTAATCCTGGGCAGCGACAGACCAAACGTCATCCACTTCCCAGAACCATTCTGGAGTTTCGCCCAAGTTGAACGCACTGCCTTCAAAGGCAAAGGCCAGGCCGCTGCAGATTTCTCCTCCATCGGTTTGTACGAATGGCGCTGGAGCCACAGCCACTTCTAAGGCCGCTGAACTGGTGCAACCGCCTGCACCTGCTTCAACTGAAACTGCGTAAAAAACAGTGTCTTCACCGTTGTTGGGGGGCCATGTGTGTGTGCCATCGGCATCGGGGCCCGTGTTGGACCCGTGGCCGTAGTTCCAGGTGAAAGTGGAGGGCGAGGTGAGCCCAGTGGTGTCCACGGCTGTCAAAGCCAACATCATCGGGCTGCACCCGGTGGTGTCGGTGTCCTGCAACTGGATGCCAGGGCGGGGAAGGATCTCGAAAGATTGGGCCAAGGTGTCCGTGCACCCGGCTGCGGTGGTCACCACAAGTTGTACTTCCGGGGTGCTCGCGGTGGTGTATTCCAAGGTTTGGAGGTCTCCCATTAACACGCTTCCATCTTCAAGGGTCCAAGCATATTCCACAATGGGCCCGCCCAGGGATTCGTTCGTGACGGAGGCCGTGCCATTCAGTTCAGTGGGAATGCCGAGACAGGCGTCCACCACGGTGAATTGTGCAGAGGGGATGTCCGCCAAGGTCAAAGCCTGGGTGTGGGTGTCGGAGCAGCCATTGGCCGATGTCACGTCCAGTGTGAAATTGAACATGCCTGGTCCGCTGAGATTCACGGGGTCGGGGCTTGACGTGGTTCCGATGGTTCCGACACCGTCCAAGGTCCAGGCGTAATCCAGCCCATTGAGGGAGGCGTCTTGAGGGGCCACGGTCAGGAAGCTGGCGCAGGTGTCATTTGGCAAATCGAAATCGGCCACAGGAGGCACCAAAACTGTGACGGGGACCACGGCGGCTCCGATGCAGGTTGGAGCGGCGGTTGGGAAAACCTGAATGGTGGCCTCGAAAGTGCCGGCTTCATTGAAGACATGTCCCGGTTGACTGGGAATGTTCTGAAATGGAATCAAACCATCCACCATGGCCACGGTGATGGAGAAGGGGCCATCGCCGTAAGTGAAATTGAAGCTCAGGTCGTTCGCTGTCAGTGGTGGGTCAGCGGACCAATCCACGGTTTCAAACTGAAATGGTGCTCCTGGACAGAGGGTGGTTTCGCTTCCAGTGGCCGATACGCTCGGAGGCGGGGTGACCATGATCTCTTGGCTGACGGTGTCGATTCCACAATGGTTTTCCGTGAACAAGGTCACGGTGTAGATGCCTGGGCCGGGAAAGGACAAAGCATGGAACTGCTCACTGGCGCAGTCTCCTCCCCAATCGATCCAATCTGTGGGGTCTGGACCA
>CALKHD010000002.1 GCA_938092195.1 uncultured Flavobacteriales bacterium
TGGTGATGCTGGCCAATCCGCCAATGTCGTAGGGGTAGTTCACGTCGGCCCCACTGTCATCGCGCCAAAGCAATGGGACATCATTGCCAGAGCGAATCTGGTATCCATTTCCGGCAGGCAGTTCCTGATTCAGTTGAAAGACATTGAGCCCAGCTGACAATTCCTGCGTCACGGACCCGATCACGGACCCGTTGGAATTCGCGATTTCGATGGTCTGCGGGCCACCGCCTTCTGAGTGCACTTCCACCGACTCAAAGACCACATCTTCATAGACGTCAAAGAGCAGCCAATTGGCATTGTTGGGGTGGTGCTGACCGCTGTTGAAGTCAGGGGCTTCCTTGCCGCCAGTCTGGTCATACTCGCCGTTGGAATGGGCCACCCAGACCGATTGATCAAAGGGTTCAAAGGCCATGGTGAACGATGCTCCAATGGACAATGGTGCGGGGGAGACGGAGGTTTCGAACCAATGGGTTGCAGGTTCTGCAGCAAAGGTGATGGCGTCCACAGTTTGAATGGCAGATTGGACAGCCGGAGCTTCGATTTCGAAGCAAGAGTCATCGTCGATGGTGGCCAGTGATGAGAAATTGCAGGCCGCTTCGTCTGTGCATCCAATGCAGGTCAATTCCTCTCCTTCACACCCTCCGCACTCGTTGAATCCTAGACAAGAACCGTTGTCTTCGAGGGCTGTTGGGTCAAAGTTGCACGCCAGAGGGTCGGTGCACCCCGCGTCGCTCATCTCTCCAGAAAGTTGGAGCAAAAACAAGCCCTCCTCCATGTGGGAGACGGCGATGATGCCAGAAGGGAAGTAAGGGTAATTGGACCAAGTGCCGCTGAATTGAGGTGCATCGCTTGCGGGGTCTACATCGAAAAAAGCCACCTCTTCCAGTTGGCCATTGTCGATGTCGGATGTGCTCAAAATGCGCAGGCCGGCTCTGTAATTGGACTGGTAGATCAGGGTGTCGCGCACATACATGTTGTGGTCAATCGCACTGGAAGTGGACACGAAGGTGCCCACGATTTCTGGCGCACTCAAGTTGCTGACGTCCCAGATGAATGAGGTTGTATTGACGCCGTAATCCTGTTCATCGAGTTCATCGTTGCTGATGAAGTAGCGGTGGTCTTCGGTGAGCCATCCTTGGTGGGTGTAGCTCGAGTTCTCATAGCCCGTGGCACTGATGAGGACAGCGTCTTCAGGGTTGGTGACATCTGCAATGGTGATGGTGTTTTCATTGCAGCAAAAGGCGATTTCCTTGCCTCCGTATTGGGTGTCTGGGCCAATGTAGGAGACCACTTGAGCGTCGTGCGTGTAGCCGTCGGCAGAAAACTCGCCGATCAGGTTGGGGTTCAATGGGTCGCTGATGTCCACGATGTGAAGTCCTCCTTCAAAGGTGTTGGTTCCCACCCCGTATGCCCGGGCGGTGCTTTCATTGATGACAATGTTGTGGGCGTCGCCCCAGCCGGTATATAGGGCGTCGGCTTCGATGGTTTGCGGTGGGTTGGCGATGGTCCCGAGCTGGGTCAGGTCCACCACTTGCATGCCATGGCCCCCCGCTTCTGCGACGATGAAGGCATGGTTGCCGTATACCTTGATGTCCCGCCAGAGTGAGCTGGTGGTCTGGGTGGGCAAATCGGCAATGAGCACGGGGTTGATGGGGTCGGAAATGTCGATGAAGGCGGTTCCGTTCGAGCGGCCCAGCAAGACGTACTCCGTGCTGTCTGACGGGTCAGTCCATCCCCAGATGTCATTCATGTTGCTGCCTCCTCCCACTTCTTGAGACGCCATAAAAGACACCAAGTCCACGTTTTCGCAGGGGTAGCCTCCGGCCATTCCATTGACACAAGGCGTTTGGGCCCAAGTGGAACCGCACATCAGGGCCACCGCAAAGGCGGCGAGGTATACTTTCTGCAACATGGCGCGAAAGTAAGCGCCGAATTGACGACCGGTCTGTGGAGAGGGATGGGTGGCCTGTCGTCAGGATTCAGTGCCAAGGGACTGAAAGGCCTTGCGGCATCAGTCCAGAATGCAGCGCACAGAAAAGCCATTGAACGGGGCACTGCTGTCCCGCCAGATGCCGTCTTGGTTGTAGTTCAAACGCCGGTATCGCGCTTGTTGGAAGCTGCCCGTGGTGGACCACCACCACCCACTGGAGCCTGCAGTTCCATAGAACTCATAGCTGTATCGGATGCCGCCAGGCAGTGCGTTAAAGCCCGCAGCATTCGAGCCGTTGCCATCGTCGAAGGCGTCCGGAGACCACCCAAAGGCAGACTTCAATTGATGGCCTTGGTCAACGCCCCTCCAGCCCAGGGAGTCTGCGGCCGATGCGGTCATGCCAAGGGCCTGTTCCATGACCATCCACTCGTCATCGGAGGGGACGTGCCATCCTTCTGGACAGACGTTGCGGGGATCGGTGACAGCGTACCAATTGTAAAGGCGTCCGTACTCGGCCAAAGATTGAACAGGGTCGCAAGCATCAATGTCCGGAGAGTAGTCTTGGCACGCTTCATCGTCTCCATAGACGGTCATGCGGCCCTCGGCCGGATAGGACTGCCATTCGCTCTCGCTCAGGTTGGTTGAAATGGTGTCTCCGTTGGAATAATGCACGTTGCGCAGGTTTTCGGCCAGCCAACATTGATCTCCGATGAGCACAGATTCGTACCCGTAGTTGTCGAAGAGGACCGTCCCCCCGCAGGTCCATGTCTCTGTGGTGTCCGGACACGCTCCGAACAGTTGCAGAAAGGGCATCAGATCAGCCACAGTGTAGCATCCGTCTCCATTGTAGTCGGGGTTGTAGGGAGGCA
>CALKHD010000003.1 GCA_938092195.1 uncultured Flavobacteriales bacterium
CACGGCATCGGCGAAGGTGCCCTTGGGTGTCCTTGGGCTGTCCAGAATCGGCCAAAACAAAGGTCCCGTTCGGCGGGGTCAATGAGACAGGTTGTCCCGTTCCAAACCGGTGCAATCCCCCATGTGCACAAGCGAGTTGGTCCATGTCCCCGCCAGCGCCATGGAAGGCCAAGACTTCGTTTCGGTGACATTGGGTGGCAATTTCTTCGGCCTGATGTTCGCCGCGGATGATGTGGGCCCAACCTGTGGCCCAAGCGGTCAAGAGTGCTGTCGACGAGCTGCAGCCCGCCTGAATCGGGACTTCACTTTGAATCCGCACAACCCAGCCGCCCATGTCCTTTTGCTCTGGCCAAGTCAGGCATTCGGCCAGGATTCGTTCCAAGGGGTGGGACGCAGACTCGACACTCAAAAGCCCGAGGTCGAAGTCTTGGATGTGACCCAGGTCTTCACTGGTGAGTCTGACTCCAGGTTCATTGGCAGGATTGAATGTCAGAGTAACCCGCCGGTTCATGGCCATCGCGATCACTGGTAAGCCCAAGTAATCTTGGTGCTCACCAAAGAGGCACAGCCTTCCTGGAGCGGAGCTGACAAACGCTTTCCTCATGGCTTTTTCTGCAGCCTGAGGATGCCATACACAGCGCCAGCGCAGAGCAGCGTCATGATCATGGCCGTTGTGGTTTGGCCAAACAAGCCGGCGCCCACCCCGAGCAATGCGCCATAAACGGCCACACACCCCAGAAAGGCTTGCAACAGAGCGCGGGGCACATTCCAGGCTTCTAGTCCCTGTCCTTGGCTGGGTTGAAACCGCCTCCAACCTGGACCACCCGGTTGGACTTTGTCGACAAACGTTTGGAGGACCTCGGGTGACTCCGTTGGCAACACCATGGCAGCCACGACCCAGCCTGCGGTGGTCAGCAGGCTCCCCGCCACCAATTTGGCCCAGCCCGCCATGGGAGGCCATCCAAAGATGAGCTCCAGGGCTTCATGGCCCCAGGTGAAGTATGGTGCGACGAGCAGAGACATGGCCATGGCCACGATTTCTGTGCTGGCCGATATCCGCCACCAAAACCAGCGCAGGATGAACAGTCCTCCCGTCCCCGCTCCCAACAGCAGGAGGAGGTTGAACGCCTGCGAGGCAGAAGTGAGGGTCAAGCTCAGGAGTGCGCCAGCGAGCAAGGAGAGCAGGCTGGCCCAACGGCCAGCGGTGACCTTTTGGGCGTCTGTGGCATTGGGCCGAATGAACCGCGCCCACCCATCGTGGACAAGGTAGCTGGCGCCCAAGTTGACTTGGGTACTCATGGTCGAGATGAAGGCGGCCAGCAGCGATGCTGCGACCCATCCGAGAAGGCCCGCTGGAAGCAAGCTGAGCATGGCGGGATAGGCCACGTCATGGCCCACCTTGTCTGCCGCGAGCTCCGGAAAAGCGGTGGCGATGGCTTCTAGGTCTGGAAAGACAATGAGCGAAGCCAGGGCCACCAAAATCCAAGGCCATGGCCGCAAGGCATAATGGGCGGCATTGAAAAGCAGGGTGGCGCCCACGGCATCGTCTTCGCTTCTGGCGCTGAACATGCGTTGGGCGATGTACCCGCCTCCGCCGGGCTCGGCCCCGGGGTAGTAACTGGCCCACCATTGGACAGCCAAGGGAACCAGCATCACCGGCACCCAGACTTCTGGGTTGCTAAAGTCGGGCCACACCGAGAGTTTGTCCATCACGTTGGGGTGGGTCATTAGTCCCTGGATTCCCCCCACTTCTGGGAGGCCCAAGACATAGACGCTGGCGGCTACGGCTCCTCCCATGGCCAAGAAAAATTGGAACAAGTCCGTCCAAAGGATGGCCCGCAACCCGCCGTAGACGCTAAAGAGCAAGGTGACAGAACAGGTGACCAGCAAGGTCATCCAGCCCGGCCAGCCCAGCAGGATGCTGCCGAGTTTGATGGCTGCCAAACTTACAGTGGCCATCACCAGGACGTTGAATACCAAACCCAAATAGACCGCCCTGAATCCGCGCAGGAAGGCGCCTGCCTTGCCCCCGTAGCGCAATTCGTAAAACGCGATGTCGGTGAGTACGCCGGATCGGCGCCACAGGCGTGCGTAGACAAACACCGTTACCATTCCAGTGAGCAGGAAAGCCCACCAGGCCCAGTTTCCGGAAACGCCTTGCTGCCTCACCAAGTCGGTGACGAGGTTGGGCGTGTCGGCACTGAAAGTGGTCGCCACCATGGACGTACCCAAGAGCCACCACGGCATGTTCCGCCCCCCAAGAAAGAAGTCATCTGCACTGCCACTTCCCTTGCGGCCCGCGGCCATGCCAATGAGAAGAATGGTCAACAACACCCCGCCGATCACGAGGAAATCCAACATCGCCAATTGCATGGTGCCCAATGTAGCACGCGGAAGAGGCTTCGCCGGGTTAAACCCCAATGGAAGTGCAGCGTTATCTTGGGACATGGACAGGCGGGTTCTCTTTTTTTTGGTGTGGACTTTTGGTCCTGGCGAAGCGCTGACGCAGGATGTCACCTTCCACACCGATGTGGCCCCCATCGTTTACAACCACTGCACTTCTTGTCACCGCCCGGGTGAGATTGGCCCCATGCCATTCACCACGTATGCCGAGGTGGCGGCCTATGGCGAATTCATCGAGTATGTGACCTCGATTGGATACATGCCTCCTTGGTCCCCCGATGCGGAATACTCGCATTTTGTGGGGGAGAATGTCTTGAGTGAAGTCGAATTGCAAACCCTGAGCGATTGGGTCTCGGCCGGCAAGCCCGAAGGCGACTCTGCCTCGAATCCTGGTTTGCCTGATTTCCCGAGCGGAAGTCAAATCGGTGAGCCTGACCATGTGTTGAGCATGCCAGAGGCCTACCTGCACAGTGGAGACATGTCCGAGCAGTACCAGGTGTTCGTCCTGCCCACCGATTGGGATGGCGCCACCTCCATCCGTGCCCTTGAGGTGCAGCCTGGTAACCACAACGTGGCCCACCACGCCATTTTGGGGTTGGACATTTCTGGTACGGCTGTGCAGTTGGACAACGCAGATCCAGCGCTGGGATACGAGAGTTTTGGAGGGTTCGGATTCAATGCTGAGAGCTCCTTTTTTGGGGCTTGGGTGCCAGGGGCGCTTCCGGTGAACTATCCACCGGGCATCGGCCGGGTGATCCCCGAAGGGGCCGATGTGCTGCTTCAAATGCATTACGGCCCATCGGCCATTCCAGAATCAGACCTCACTGAAATCAATGTCTTCCTGTCCGAAGAGCCCATCGAAAGGGAGGTTTTTACCGCCATCATGGGGCCCCAGCATTTGGATGCTCCTTTTGTCCTGCCTCCAAACCAGGTGTCGTCATTCCATGGCACCCTTCCGGTGACTGCCGACGTCAGCTTGCTGAACATTGCTCCGCACTGCCACCTGATCGGCACTTCTTGGTTGGTTTACGCCACCTCTCCAAACAACCAAGACACGGTTCCTTTGATTTCCATTCCCGCTTGGGACTTCAATTGGCAGGGGTATTTCACTTTCCCCACCATGACCAAGATCCCCCAAGGCTACACCTTGCACGGGGAGGCGACCTACGACAACACCGCTGCCAACCCGTTTAACCCGAACGACCCGCCGCAATGGGTGTATTTTGGAGAGGAGACAGCCGATGAAATGTTCTTTGTCTTCATTGACCTCGTGCTGTATGAGGAAGGCGACGAGGAGATTTCATTGGGGCCGTCAGAGGCAACTTGTTCAGCTGACCTCAGTGGCGATGCCATTGTGGGGGTGGCTGACGCCTTGATTTTACTGGGGGACTTTGGCTGCGAAGCCGCGTGCTCAGCCGACCTCAATGATGACCAGGCAGTCACTGTGGCCGACGTTTTGCTTTTGCTTGGTCTGTATGGCTCCACCTGCGAATGATGCTCTCCTCCCCTGTCTTGCGCGTGATTTTGTTCTTGGCCCCGCTGTGTCCAATTTGTCAAAACATGAGTTACGACCTGAGGCAACTGGAGGCGGAATTTGCAGAAGCCCCTGTTGAATTTCTCGGTGTATTTCCCAACGCCTCCACCCGGCAAGACCAAATCGATGTGTTTCGGGAGACATATGGTTTGAAGATGGATTTTGTCATGGATGATGAGGGCTGGACCCGCCAACTGAATGCGCGCTGGACCCCCGAGGCGTTTGTATTGGATGGGCGCGACTCCATCCTGTATCGCGGCCGAATCAATGACCGCTACTTCGCCCCAGGACGTCGCAAAAACAAGACCCGAAACAGGGACCTCCGGGATGCCATATGGGATGCGCTCCATGGTGATGAAGTGCGCATCCCCCTCACCGAAGCAGTGGGCTGTCCCATAGAAGGCCTCAAGTTTACCACGCCTGCACATTGAAGAAATCAAGCCTCCCTCAAAGGGCTGTGTCATTGCGCCATTACTTTTAATCCATGAAGACGTTCCTCACTCCCCTTTGTCTTTTGCTTCTCATTCCTGCGGCAGGAATCAGCCAAGTGACCTACCATTCCGATGTGGCCCCCATCATCCACAATGCGTGTATGGAGTGCCACAGGTCTGGAGAAATTGGACCGATGCCTTTCACCAATTATGAGGAGGTTTCGGCCTATGGACCGTTTATTGAGTACGTGACGTCGATTGGGTACATGCCGCCTTGGACTCCCGATGCCGATTACAGTCACTTTGTGGGCGAACGGGTCTTGTCTGCAACCGAGATTGAAACCATCAGTGCTTGGGTCGATGCCGACATGCCTGAAGGAGACCCAGCTGACAATCCCGGTGTCCCGGACTTTCCAGAGGGAAGTCAGGTTGGCGAGCCAGACCTGGTGTTCAGCATGCCACAGCCCTATGCCCATGAAGGTGACATGACCGATCAGTATCAGGTCTTTGTGATTCCAACTGACTTCGAAGATGACGTAACGGTTCGTGCATTGGAAGTGAGGCCTGGCAATGGGGCCATCGCGCACCACGCCATTTTGGGATTGGACATTGAAGGCATTGCAGAAACACTGGATGCCCAAGACCCTGAGCCGGGATACGAGAGCTTTGGAGACTTTGGTTTTAATGCCTACCAAAGCTTTTTTGGAGGTTGGGTCCCAGGGACACAAACGACAGTCTACCCAGAAGGCATTGGCCGGGTCATCCCAGCAGACAGCGACCTGCTCATTCAGATGCACTATGGCCCCAACCCTGTGGAAGAGACCGACCAAACCGAAGTCAATGTGTTCCTCACAGATGGCCCCATCGACCGCGAGGTGACCACAGGCATCATGGGACCTTGGGCTTTGGGAGAACCCTTCTTCATCCCTCCCAATCAAGTCAAAACCTTTCATGGCACTTATGACATTCCGGTGGACTTGAGCCTCCTGAGCATCGTCCCGCACTGCCATTTGATTGGCGTGTCATGGGAAGTCTTTGCCACTGGCCCCGGAGGCCAAGACACCATTCCGCTGATTTCCATTCCTGCTTGGGATTTCAATTGGCAGGGCTTCTTCACGTTCCCTTACATGACCAAGGTGCCAGCAGGATACACCATTCACGGCATCGCGTCTTATGACAACACGGTCAGCAACCCATTCAATCCGAACGATCCCCCTCAGATGATCGAATACGGCGACAACACTGGAGATGAGATGTTCTTCGTGTTCTTTGATTACGTTCCCTATGAAGAGGGTGACGAAGACATTTCATTGGACACCCCCTTGCTGTCCAGTGTGGAGCCCATGGAACGAGAAAAGCCTCAAATCCAGCTTCAACCCAATCCAGCTTCTGACCGCATTCAATTGCTGGTTGACCCGCAGTTCGTTGGCGGTCAGTGGGCCATGTTTGATTTGGGTGGACGTTCAGTTCTGTCGGGAACGATTCAATCCAGCAATGACCGGATTTTGGTGGACGCCCTGTCCGAAGGTGTTTACCTTTTCAAAGGGCCGCACGGCACTGACCGCTTGGTCATTCAGAGATAACGGGCCAGGCCGTTGCGCCGCTCCAGGCATGGGTCAATTCACCATCCCTGATGATGCCTTCTGGGCCGAGGTCGTCGACACGCACCTCGCCAGATGCATGGAGCACTTGGGAGGTGCCTTCATCCATCAAAGCCAAGCCGACATGGCTGATGGACGTGCTTCCCACTTTGTGGAAATACACCAGGTCCCCAGTCTCAAGCTGGGAATGCTGTTTTTGTAGTCTTTGGAGGGCCTTCCATTGTTGACTCGCGTCTCTGGGGATGGTCAGGCCGCAGAGATGACCTGAGATTTGGGTCAGGCCACTGCAATCCATGCCCAAGACACTTTTGCCTCCCCAGAGATATGGAGCGCCCAAGAATCGCATGGCTGCATCCATCACAGAAGACGGCGCCGCAGGTTTCGCGTTCGGCCAAGCTGCCGTAGGTACTTTCGCACCGGCAGGAAGATGCAGGGTTTGATCACCCCACGAAAAGGAGGTCAAAGGAGAAGTCAGCAAATGGCAGTCCTGATTGAAAGCAGTGACCGCTTCAGGGTCCATTTCTGCCATGCGGGCATCCATGTACCCCTCGTAGCCATCTTGATTCAGCCGAACTTTGACCCACAATGGGAGGCCTTCAACCGGATGAACCTCCACCAATTCGCCAAACAAGCTTTGTGTGACCAGCTCTGCGCGGTCGTCGGCTTGAGCTCGAATGGGGGCCAGAGGAACGCGAATAACGCCTTGCATCATGTGCACTCAATGACCATGGCACTTGCGCCACCTCCGCCATTGCAAATTCCAGCTCCGCCCAGACGCAATCCCCTCTTTCGCAGTGCGTGAATCAAGGTCACCACGATTCGACTGCCTGAATTTCCGAGTGGGTGGCCCAATGAAACGGCACCACCATTGACGTTCACCTTTTCGGGATTCAAACCCAGAAGTTTGGTGTTGGCCAAGCCAACCACGGAAAAAGCCTCATTGAGTTCCACCAAGTCCAATTCTTCCATGCTCACTCCGGCACGTTCCAGTGCAATCGGCAATGCCAATGAAGGGGCTGTCGTGAACCGTTCTGGGGTATGGGCCGCGTCTGCATTGGACCGGATGATGGCCAATGGAGTAACGCCCAGTTCTTCTGCTTTTTCAGCCGACATTAACACCAATGCGCTGGCCCCGTCATTCAAGGTGCTGGCATTGGCAGCGGTCACGGTTCCTTCTTTGTCGAAAGCGGGTCTGAGGTGAGAGATCTTGTCCAGCTTCACATTTTCAAACTCTTCATCACGAGAAACAACGATGGGTTCCCCACGGCGCTGAGGCACAGAA
>CALKHD010000004.1 GCA_938092195.1 uncultured Flavobacteriales bacterium
CCTATGCTGCAGTGACCCGTCATTTAAACGTCTTGGGCCATGAAGTCTACTTTCATATTGTGGACGCGGCTTTACAGGGAAAAGTCGGCGACATGCTCCTCCAATTGGAAGAGGTCGTGGCCGCCGGGTTTGATGCCCATCATTTCGTGACTGGAATGGGACAGCATTTGAGGAACCTGTTGGTGTGCAAGGATGAGTCAACGTTGTCTTTGATGGAGGCTGGAGCCTCCATGGTGGAGCGGTTTGGACAGCAGTCCAAGTTGTGCAGTCTTCGCTTTTTGGTGGGGGCCATTGGCTATGCCAACGAAGCCGATCAACAGTATCGGCTTTCCCGACATCCGAGACTGCTCGTTGAATTGATGCTGATGCGCATGGGTTCTCTCGAAGCGGTTTCCGCGGAGGGGGCAAAAAAAAAATGAGCTCATCCCAGTTGTAGGCTGGGGAGCAGAAGTCACGTTGAGCGGGCCAACGGTTGCGGCTCTCGCGCCAATCGAAGCGCCTCCCACCCCTGCACCTCCGCCCGTCGTTCAGCCCGTTGCTCAACCCTCCGCTCAACCCTCCGCTCAGGCCCATATTCCGCCCGTCGTTCAGCCCGCCGTTCAAGTTTCTTCAGAGGCAATGCCTTTGGTCGAAGAGCAGTCGTCGGTCCCTGATGTCCATTCGGAGGTCTCCATGCCAGAGGTTGAGCCTGAAAATCCCGAAGTCCTTGTTCAGGATGCCGCGCCAGAGGTTGAGCCCGACAAGCCCCAAGTCATAGAACAAGTCCAAGTCGAAGGTCCGCCGGTCAACCCCGAGACCAGTCCGGAAACGGAGTTGGACGCTCGGGAGAAGGATGTTACTCAGCCGTCTCCATCTGATGATCATTTGGATGCGGATTTGGCCATCACATTGGGGCGTCCGAAAAAGACAACCGAACCCTTGGGCAATTTGGCCGAGAAGCTCAAAGGGCGCAGCATGCTGGTGTCCATGGGTGAGAAGTCGGATTCTGAGACAGCCACGCTGGAAGACACATCAGGATTGCAAGGGGAATACAGCGAAAAGAGCATCCGGGAGGCCTGGGCAGCCCTGATTGATCACATGCGAAAGCAAAACAAGGTGGGCATGGCCGCCACTTTGGCCAACGGGGAGTTTGAGTTTAAAGACCCCTCTATTGTGTTCACTGTGGCCAATGAAGTCCAATATGAAGAGCTGAAAGAATGCGCCACCGAGCTGCTGCATTTTGTTCGGGTGCATGCGGGCACGGGTCAGGTGGCGTTGGAAGTAGAGGTGTCTGAGGGCGAGGTGGAGGCAGTGTTTTTAACGCCCAAGGATCGCTACTTGAAGTGGGCCGAAGAAAACCCCGCATTGGAGACATTAAGGAAGCGTTTGGATTTGGATTTGGGGTAAGGCCGAACCTCAGGCGTTTCCGCTTGTTGCCCCTTCATGGAATTGAACTTGATGCTGGCTCAGTGCAGCCGAAGTTGGTTTTTTGTGTTCCTGCTCTCATTCCTTGCATTTGGTGCGAGCGGGCAGCGCGCCGCTGTGAGGGGGGTGGTGACCGATGAAGTCACTGGGTTGGCCTTGCCGTTTGTGTCGGTGGTGGTTCAAGGGGCCACCAGTGGGGCGTCTACAGATTTTGATGGCGCTTTTGAACTCGGTGATTTGCCGCCGGGTATTGTCAATTTGTCGTTCAGTTCGGTCGGGTACAAGACGGCCACGCGTTTGGAGATTGAATTGACCCCGGCTCGACCTGCATTCATTTCAGTGGCACTCGAACCGCTGACCGTGGCTGTCGAGGCGGCCGAAGTAGTGGCTGAAACAGGAAGGGGGGAAGAAGAGGCTCCGGTCTCTTTGCGCCGGATTGGAACCAATGAAATCAAGCGGAATCCCGGCGGAGGTCGCGACATCAGTAAGGCGATTCGAAGTTTGCCAGGCGTTGCCGCCATTCCCAGTTTTCGCAATGACGTGGTGATTCGTGGCGGTGCACCGAATGAGAATCGCTTCTATATCGATGGCATTGAGATCCCCAACATCAACCACTTCGCCACCCAAGGCGCGAGTGGCGGTCCCGTGGGTATGATCAACGTGGATTTGGTGGAGCAGGTGGAGTTTTACTCTGGCGCATTTCCATCTACCCGAGGCAATGCACTCTCCAGTGTCATGGAGTTCGGTTTCAAGACAGCGCGAACAGACGAATGGACGTCCAATGCCGTGGTGGGCACCAGTGATCTTGGGCTCACTTTCGAGGGCCCTACAGGCCCCAATAGCTCCCTCATTTTTAGTGCAAGGCGCAGTTACCTACAATTCCTCTTCGAGCTGATTGGCCTCCCGTTCTTGCCCATTTACAACGACTTCCAATTCAAGTGGGTCCATCAGCCCAGCCCCAATGAGAGGCTCACGGTCTTGGGCATCGGCGCCTATGATGACTTTCAGCTCAACTTGTCTGTGGCCGACGATACATCGGCCGAAGACTACATCGATCAAGTGGCCATACTCGATGCTCTCCAAGTCAATCAGCAATGGAACTATACGGTGGGGGTGAAGTATGACAAGTTCACGGAAGATGGCAGATGGTCTTGGATTGCGAGCCGAAACATGCTGAGCAATCGGGCATTCAAGCACGTCAGCAACGATGTTGACCTTCCCCTGACATTGGACTACCTCTCCCAGGAGATGGAGAACAAGTTGCGCTTGGAGCGCCGCCGCTATGGCGCTGAGGGGTTCAAGTTGACTTGGGGTGCGCAGTATGAATTCGCGAAGTTCAACAACAGGACGTACAGCCAGCGCTACCTCTTTTTGCAGGACACCTTGGTGGAGATAGATTTTGAGAGCGCCTTTGACCTCCATAAGTATGGGGCATTCATCCAGGCCTCCAAGCCGATGGCAGACGGTCGCATCACCTTGAGCGGAGGGTTGAGGATGGATGGCAACGAAGTCAACGCCAACATGGCGAACCCCATTCGACAATTGAGCCCACGAGTGGCCTTCCGTTGGAATTTTGCTCCGCGCTGGAGCCTCAATGCCAATACAGGTCGCTATTTCCAATTGCCCAGCTACTTGGTCTTGGGATATGCGGAGGATGGTCAGTTGGCCAATCAGGCAGCCGCGCGATATACGAGGTGCGACCAAGCGGTGGCGGGTCTTCGGTTTGATTGGGGAGAGCGGAACACCACGTTTGGTCTAGAGGGCTTCTTGAAAAGCTATCAAGGCAGTCCGGTCAGTCGAGAGACGGGGATTGCGCTGGCCAACCTTGGTGCGGATTTTGGAGTCGTAGGAAATGAAGCCGTGCTCTTCGATGGCATTGGTCGTTCGTATGGTTTGGAGTTCCTTGCCCAGCGCAGGCTCTACAAAGGGGTGTATGGGTTGTTGGCCTACACCTTGGTTCGAAGCGAATATGAATTCGAGGGGGAGTTCGCGCCCAGTGCTTGGGACAGCCGACACATCGTCTCGCTCACCGGAGGAGCCAAGTTGAAGCGGGATTGGGAAGTGGGCGTCAGGTGGTTGTACAGCGGAGGTTTGCCCTACACACCTTACGACATCGACGTCAGCATGGACCGGGAGTATTGGGACAGCCAAGGGGTGCCTCAATTGGACTACGCTTTGTTGAATGCCAATCGGAACGCTTCTTTCAGTCAATTGGACCTGCGCGTGGACAAAAAGTGGTTCTTCAAGAATTGGAGCTTGGATGTGTTTATGGACATCCAGAATCTCTTTTCACAAGTCCCAGACGCCCCGCCATCTCTGGATGTGTTGCGAGACCCCGCAACGGGGTTGCCCATTCCGGATCCTCAAAGCCCAGGACGTTATCAACCGAGATACCTCAATGCAAATGCGGGCACGGTGGTGCCGGCCATTGGTTTGATTGTTGAACTTTGACGGGTGCGCATCGACAAGTTTTTATGGTCAGTCCGTCTGTTCAAAACAAGGTCTCTCGCTACTTCCCGCGTGAGAGATGGCAAGGTTGAAGTGGATGGGGGGGCTGTGAAGGCCAGTCGAGAATTGAAAGAAGGGGAAGTCATCCGAATCAGGTCGGGCGCCCACTACGAATTGCACGAAGTATTGGGCTTTCCTAAAAGCCGAGTCGGGGCAAAACTTGTCGGTAATTATATCGCGGACAAGACTCCAGATGAGGAGCGGCAGAGACAGGCCGTTACCCGAGAAATGATGAGGGAAATGCCCAAAGGCTTGGGGAGACCGACCAAAAAGGACCGCAGGGATTGGGATAAAATGAACCGGTGATCAAATGAAGGGCTACGAATTCAGTCGATTGTTACCAAGTGAGACTTGGCCTTTGAGGGCTGCTATTCTGTGGCCAGAAAAGGAGGTCGGTCCAGGCTGTGAGTTGGACGTGGATGCCGCCGAGGGGGCCCTTCATTTTGGCATCAAACAAGATGGTCTGGTGGTTTGCGTAGGGTCTTTCTTGCCTCAGGTACATCCTGAAAATTCTGAATTGACCTACCGGCTCAGGGCCATGGCGACATCAGCAAGCCACAGAAAAAAAGGCCTTGGGAGGATGCTCATTCAAGGTGCATTGGCCGAATTAATGAAGGTGCAAGTCAAGGGTGTTTGGGCCGATGCGCGTCATGCCGCTCTGGGGTTTTATGCGAGGCTGGATTGGGAGGTTTCTGGACCTACTTATGAGGTGACAAATCGAGGCCTTCACCGCCTTGTTTGGGTCCGAATTGACGAGTAGATAAAACGTTCGTCGATTAAAATGGGTAGGTAGTGATATTATACGCGTATAATAACACCCTTCATGAGGTGAGGCTCTAAATTAAACCGCTGTAATGCAGCACATTGAGCGTCTGCAAAGCCGTTTCATTTTGGCGTGTAATAATTTCGAATTGGCGAGAACCCTTCTCACTTTC
>CALKHD010000005.1 GCA_938092195.1 uncultured Flavobacteriales bacterium
TTTCGGGAGTGCAAAGGTGCAGTTTTCAGAGCGAATCCGCAACACCTTTTGCACCCGAATTCGAGACTGTCAAATTATTCCTTCCTTCTTCCAATGCCAATCGGCATGCTGCGCGAATGGTCATCCCCAAGTTTCGGGTTCGATCCCGGCCAAAACGATGGGACTCACATTGCGTACCCGAAGGACCCGAACACGCAATAAAAACAGTTCCTACGGGCTTTTCTTCGGACCCTCCGTCAGGACCAGCGATGCCTGTGATGCCGATTCCAAAGTCTGCATTCAATTGGGCCCTCGCCCCTTCTGCCATGGCACATGCGACAGGGTGAGATACCGCCCCGTGGCGCTGAATCATCGCTGCAGGAACCCCCAAAAGATCCACTTTGGCCGTATTGGAATAGGATTGAACTCCCCCCAGAAAAAACGCACTCGCTCCTGGACGAGACACCAAAGTCGCCCCCAGTCCGCCTCCAGTACAACTTTCGGCCACAGCCAAAGTCCAGCCTTGGTTTTTCCAAAGTTCAGCCAAGGCTTCCTCCACAGTCTCGCCAGTCTCAGAGACCACAAACTCCGTCAATCGCTCAACCAACAACTGGTGAGCACTGGACAAATCAGCCACTGCTTCGGCCTCTGCTGTTAATCGAATTCGAACACTTCCAGGACTGGGCAAATACGCCAGCTTGATTCCACGCTTGATCCAGTCCAATTCCAAGTCTTCTATCCGCGATGCCAATTGACTCTCTCCCGTCCCCATGGTCAATATAGATCGATGCTCTCGAAGTGGAGCGCGGCCCGCTGTCTTGAGCTGGTCGCGCATGCGAGGCAGCACGCCATGCAACATGATGTGCTCCATCTCGTAAGGAACACCGGGCATGGCCACGGTGGCTCCCCCGGGGCGGTCAAACCACATTCCACTCGCCGTCCCCTTTGGGTTGTCCAACGGCACACAAGATTCGGGAAGCATGGCTTGATCCTTGTTCACCTGGAGAATCTCTCGCCCCCTTCTCTCAAACCAAGAAACAATGCGCTGCTCGATGGCTTCGTGGCGCACCAGCTGGGTGTTGAAGTGATCGCACAACACATGCTTGGTGATGTCGTCTCGGGTGGGTCCAAGCCCACCTGTGATGAGGACCAACTCCGCACGCGATTCTGCCTCGCGCAGGGCTTCGAGCATGACCTTTTTTTCATCGGGAATGGTCACGCAGCGCCCGACATGCCAGCCCTCAGCTTCGAGGGCCTGGCCCATCCAGGCGGCGTTGGTGTTCACGGTTTGTCCAATCAGCAATTCATCGCCGATGGACAACACCTCCACCTCCAACCGCCTGGATGACACAGGACTCAACGAATGGACAGGCGTTCGATGCTGCGGGCACCTGAACCGCTCACCTCGACGGTGTAGACGCCAGGTGTCAATCCAGAAACATCCATGCGGGCCAACTTGCCTTGGACGCGCTCCTGGCGGACCAAACGCCCACTCATGTCGCGGATGCTGACCTGCGCACCGATGAGCAACTCATCGAGCACCACCTCCACAACAGCGTCTGCTGGGTTCGGGAAGAGGCCAAAGCCCACTTCCGTGATCTCTCCAACTCCAACGTAGTCTTCAAAGTCAACATCGGCGCAATCATCGAGGTCTTCAACACTCATGGTCAAGCCCACAATGTCATTGATGTCAATGGGATCTTCGTCACCACGAACGTGCAAGCCCGGCTCGAAGTCACGCTGGAAAGTCAAGGTCAACTGTCCGTCTTGAATGCGAGAAGGGATGCACGGGTACACCGCCTCAATCAGGTCAAAATCCAAGTCTGGGGTGACGTCACAGGCAGACTCACTGTTCCATGTCTCACCGAGGTCGGTTGAATGCACCACGTAACAGTGGCGGTAATTCTGGATTCCCGTGCTGAAGTTCTCCATCAGCGCGCTGTAAGCCACGACAATGGTGTTGGACTCCACCACCAAGCCTGCAGAAGCCTGTGAGCTGATGCCCACGAAATACCCTGCAATCTCATCTTCGTAATCCAACGTCCCGCTTTCGTCAATGTCATAGGCATATGCAATCGTCATGCTGCTGTCTGCCCCCATATCTGGACGCCAGTACTCCAAACCGTTGGTGTAGGGGTAATAGCTGGTGTTGCCGTCGGTGGTGTCACTGTCTGCATAAAACATGGCACCGTAGAACACGTGAACACCTCCAGAAGGGTCCACCAAAATGTCGCCACTGCGGTCGGTGTTGAAGAACATTCCGTTGCCCTCTGCATCGATGTCATCCGCTAGGGTGGTGTCGAGCAACGCTCCTGAATCCACGATGTAGTTCTCGACGGGGAAGTCCACCATCACCTCATAACTCCATGTTTCCCCATTGTCGGTGGACGTCATGGCAAAAGAATCATCGAATCCATTGAAGCAGGCAAAAGCCACGGTCTCACCGTCGGCATGAATGGCATAGCTGTCGGCAATGAAACCGCCAGCAAAGGAGGCCGTGTCGAGTTCTGCAAACGTCTGCATGTCCCAGTTGGATCCTCCATCTGTTGAGCGCATGTAGATCAACGCGCCATCCTGGCCGTTCAAAAGAACACCACCGTTGCCCTCTGGGGCACTGATGCAAATGGCATGAATGGTATTTCCATCAGCCCCTCCTACTGCCGCGCGCGGCCAAAGGTGCCAGATATCCGTTCCGTCTTCTGCACTCAAGGCCGGCAAGATCGACGTAGACCAGTTGCCATACCCGACGGCATCGCGGGTGGCGAAAACCAATCCTCCGGTGCTGCCGTGGCTCAAAGCGAATTCTGAACCGTTGCCAAGGTGACCCAAAGAAGGCCATCCAATTCGCACATCCTCAATCCGGTCGTAAGGAATCTCTCCCCAATCCGAATCAGAACCTGCGTCTTTGTGGTTGTATCCTGTTCCACGGTCACTGAACGGCGAAGTCTCCAGAGACTGGATCCAACCTGCGCTGACCCCGTTAGAAGAACTGTAAACACGATCGTCAACAGCGTAGTTGGACTGCAGGTCATACTGGGTCAATCCAATGATTTGACGCTGAATGACCAGTTCACGAGACTGCAGGTGATCGATGTCCCCCACATTGTGGCCTGTCAAAGGCTGGTAGGGAATCACCTCTTCTCCGGTCATGTCCTGAGTGGACATCGGGGCCTGAGTTTTGTGGTTGTTCTCGAGCTGAATGAATTGAGCCTGAGTGGCCAACGAGACTGCAAAAAGGGCAGTCAACGACAGAATAACGTTGCGCATGATGTTCAGTTGTGATCGGACCTTTCAGTGGTCCCTGTTGCGGGGTAAGTTAATGCACCTCAGGCAACCTTGCCATCACGG
>CALKHD010000006.1 GCA_938092195.1 uncultured Flavobacteriales bacterium
CGCCTTCCCCTTGTTTGTGCTGTTTTATGCCAAACACTCGGCACTTGTGTTCGTACCCATCGTTCTTTCGCGCTCGTTCGACCTGCGTTTTAGGCGCTGGGACTGGGCCAGAACCTATGTCTGGGCGGTGATCATTTCGACCCTCATGATGGGCTTCAATGCTCTTTTAAATGTGACGTTTCCTCATCCCGATGGGCTCGTCGCCAACTACATGTATGTCTGGGAGGCGCCCATGGCCGATAACCCGCTGGTGTTGGATTGGGGCTGGCCATGGTACTTGTTGCCATTGCATGTGGCTTTGCTGGTGCATCTGCTTCTCATCAATGCTGCGTTCCGGCGATGGTTGCCCTCGGAAGAAGGAGGGAAGCGCTTGCGTTGGTTTGAGTGAGCGCATTGAACGGGTTGAATGAAGCGCAGGCCGATGTGTCCCATTGGGCGACACATTCTCTGCCTTAGTGGCGATCCTTGGGATTACAAGATCTGAATCCAATCTTGCTGCATGCGCCGAATCTTGTTCTTGCTTGTTCTTTTGCCTCAGCTGTCTTTTGCTCAAGAGGTTGAGTCCCCGGTTTTCAATCCAGACTTCGATGGGGATGGGTGTTATTTTACCAATGACTTGATTCAACTCTTGTGCCTGTTTGGCACGTGTGAAATGGAAAACATGGATGCAGATCCGGGCTTTCATCCCTATTTCATGGCGGACTCTTGTTACTCAGCTTTTGACTTGCTGCCATTTCTGGCATTGTTTGAAACCTGCACAGGGGCAGAAATGCCTTGGACATGCGGAGACCCCATGGTTCACGAGGACATGGTGTATGGAACCATGGATTGGGCAGGAGAATGCTGGTTTATGGATAACCTCAATGGGACATCGTATGCCAATGGAGACCTTATAGATGCCGTACTTCCTTCAGAAGAATGGCCTTTGCTTTCTACGGGAGCCACTGTGATTTATGGAGAGGGCGAGGGGGCATGTACGGAATTGTCTCCACTGGACGCTTGCGACGAGCAAATCGCACAATCTGAGTTTGGGCGTTTGTACAATGGTTATGCCGTTGCGGATGCGCGTGGCCTTTGTCCTTCAGGATGGCATGTCAGTTCTGATGCTGATTGGGACGCCTTGGAGACCACTTTGGTTGAAATGGGTTATGCAGGACAAGAAGGGATGGCATTAAAGGCTTCAGAGGGGTGGTACAATTCCGGAAATGGCAGTGATATTCTAGGATTCACGGCGGTTCCAGGAGGTTACCGGTTCAAGAACAACGGGTTGTTTTTGGATGCGGGAGCCAGCAGTTATTTCTGGACGTCCACGGACTCAGGCGGGGAATTGTGGTACCGATACTTGAACAACGGCAACGTGGATGTGGGCCGCTATTCTGGAGACATGCGCGGAGGATTTTCCGTGCGCTGTGTTCAGGATTGAGCCCTGCTTCCGTTGCAGACCACCCATGCATTCTCATTGGGTAACTTCGGAGAATGAGAGAAGAAAATCTGATTCTTGAGGCGGAATTCAATCCGCGCATCAAAAAGTACGTATTCACTTCTCTGGCCGTGCTTTTCACCGTGTGCATCGTGACCATACCGCTGGTGATTGTTTGGGTTTTGGGTTGGGGACAATGGGTGTGCCGGCTGCATTACAATGCCTTGAAATGCAATTTGACAAGCCGTCATCTTCGGTTTTCCAAGGGGCACTATTTTAAGACAGAGAAGACCATTCCCCTCGAGAACATCCAAGACCTCACCTTCATCGACAATCCCTTTTTGAAGTGGTTCGATTTGCGAATCCTCAAGGTGGAGACCGCTGGAAACAGTTCTGAAACAGGGGCCGACATGAAGTTGATTGGCATTGTGGATGCTGAAGGGTTCAAGGAACAAGTGATGTTGGCCAGGGACCGTTTTCAGGAGGGGCGAATGCAGCTTGGGGCGGTTGAATCGCTTCCTTCAGAGGGTGTCATAGAGGTGCTCAAGGACATTCATGCCTCTGTAGAGGCGTTGAGGGCCGACTTGAGCCAAAGGGAGGGCAAGTGAAGATTGGTTGGGTTAAATTGTTGGCGTGAAATGACCACGATATGGCTGTAAATGAGATTCTTGCCCCCAGAATGTCCCCTTGGCGTTTTCTGAAATACACCTTGTCCTTCACCATTCCGCTGGCCACTTTGGTTTCTCTCATGGCCGAAGGAAACTGGACCTGGATGGCCATTGCCTACAGCTTTGGTTTCCTGCCGTTCATGGAGTTGGTTTTGCCCACCACCAAGAAGAATTTGACTGAGGCCGAAAGGGAGGTGGTGTCCGAGGACCCGCTTTACGATGGCCTTTTGTGGTCGATGGTGCTCATCCAATGGGGTTTGCTCGCGTATTTCATTTGGCAGTTGGGACAAGGCGGCCGAACCATTTGGACCTTGGAGTGGTGGGGGTATGTATCGGCCATGGGCCTTTCGTGCAGCATTTTGGGCATCAACGTGGCCCACGAATTGGGCCACCGCCGCGAGAAGCACAACCACTGGTTGTCGCAAGCGCTTTTGGTGACCTCTCTTTACACCCACTTTTTCATCGAGCACAACCAAGGACACCACCGCAATGTGGCCACCCCGGACGATCCGGCCACGGCCCGTCGAAATGAATGGCTGTTCACCTTTTGGTTTCGCGCAGTGTTTCTCGCTTGGTGGTCCGGATGGAAAATCGAAGCGAAGCGATTGCGCAGAAAGGGCCTAAGCCCATGGCATCCGAGCAATGTGTTCTTGAGGTTGCAAGCCATTCAGTGGGGCCTGCTGGCTGCGGTTTGGTTGACGTTGGGTTGGGAGGTTGGTGTGGCATGGCTGATTGCCGGGGCTTTCGGTGGATTTCTGCTCGAGGTGGTCAATTATGTAGAGCACTACGGTCTGCTCCGTGACAAGGTCACTGAACAACGATATGAGCGCGTGCAACCCCACCACAGCTGGAATTCAGATCATCCACTTGGACGGATGGTGCTGTTTGAATTGACGCGCCATTCGGATCACCATCACCAGTCGGCCAAACCATACCAAACGTTGGACACCATAGAGAATGCACCTCAGCTTCCCACAGGATATCCGGGAATGATGCTGTTGAGTCTATTTCCGCCCGTCTATTTCGCGGTGATGAACCCCCGGGTAGACCGGTTGAGGGAGCTCAAAGCGGCTTGACCTTTGACTTTCATGGGCACCCTTGACTCTTCTTCACCCAACGGGAGCTTTACATTTCGTTCGTTGTGGCCGTGGCTCATTCTAGGTTTGCTGGTTCAAGCATCCATGTGGATGTGGGGCCAAATGCACCATGAAGGGCCGTTGGAGGCCATTCGATACGCAGCGCGCTACAGCGGTCGCTTTTCGTTTTTGTCCTTCTTGGCCTCGGTTCTCTTTTTGACCCAATGGGGTGGAGATCCACAGAAGTGGCAACGGGCATTCACAGCTTCGGTGTTTTTTGCTTGGGTGCACCTGCTTCATTTTGGGTATTTGGCGGCGAATTTGTCTTGGAATCACATTGAACCAGAAGTACCCAAAGCCATCGGGGGAGCCCTGGCTTACTTGACTTTGGTGTTCCATCCACGGGCGCTGATGACGAGGCGTTGGAAGCACGGTTTTCACGCATTCTATGTCTATTTCGTGGGCCTGGTTATGGCCCTCACTTTTGTGGCGCGCATTCGGGGTGAATTTCCGGGTGCCGCACCGTCGGGCTTCCATTTTATTGGCATTGCAACGGTGGCATTCGCATGGCAGGCATTCACCAAAAAGCGATTCTTTCAGCGATGAACCGAGCCTTCTTTCTATCGTGTTTGGCCTTTGGCACACTCAACTTTCTTGGGTTGGCCATTGGGGGCATGGCCACCGGTCCAGGCGTGGCATCGGATTGGTATGCATCTCTCGAAAAAGCCCCTTGGACTCCGCCCGGTTGGGTCTTTGGAGCAGCATGGACTTTGGTGATGTTGGGATTTACGGTGTTCATCGCCCGTTGGTGGGCTGAGGTTAAACCGCAGGGGAAGTCCGCATCGGTGATGCGCCTGTTTGCCTTGGCTTGGGTGTTGAATGTGGCTTGGAACCCCTTGTTTTTTGGCGCGCATGAAGCCGGTTGGGCCTTGCTCGAAATTTTGACCTTGTTTGCGGTCATCTTGGCATTGGCCCGCCAGGGATGGTCTCAAGCAGGGGTGGCCCGCTGGGGCATTCTTCCTTACCTGATTTGGCTCTGCGTGGCGACCTCTTTGAATGGGTTCGTGGTTTGGGCCAATCCCTGAACATCTTTGCCCTCCATGACCGTACGTTCCATCCTCGCGCTCTCCTTGTTTTTATCGAGTCATCCTGCTGCATTCAGCCAGGACCAGGAGGAAGTTGTGGAGGTGCCCATGGCCACCCGCATGGCCCTCTCCGAATTGGGGGCTTTGGTGGATTTGCATTCAGACCCAGACAAGTTGTACGCGGCTGTTTCGGGGCAGTATCCGGTGGCTTGGATGCACAACCGCCTGATGGTGGGCTTTGTGGGTCGGTTGCATTTGGATGGCTCTGGCATGTCAGAGACCAATACCTTGGGTGAAGCCGTGCACGTCGGCGCTCAGCGGGGTGGCATCGTCTCGTTTCGGGTCGACATTCAGCACTTGGACCGGTTGAATGACCTGAATTTGAAGGGGTGGCAAATGGCATCCAAAGCGGTTCCTGATTTAGAAAAGGCGCTTTACGGCACCAGAACAGACAGTGTGCACGCGGGTTTTGGACTGCCTCAAGCATTCACGGGAAATGACGTGTTGATTGGCATCGTGGACTGGGGCTTTGATTACACCCACCCCATGTTTTACGACACCGCCATGACCGCCTCCCGCATTCGAGGAATCTGGGATCAATTCAGAATCGGAGGTCCCTCCCCGGATGGTTTCGATTACGGCCGGGTAGAGGACACGCCAGAGGGCTTGGCTGCACTGGGATCGGACACAGCCAATGTCTACAGCTACAGCTATCACGGGACCCACGTCGGCGGCATTGCAGGTGGAGCGGGAGGGGGAACTGAGTTGATTGGGATGGCGCCTTCGACAGAGCTTCTTTTCGCCACGTTTTTGGTGGACGAATCTGCCGCAATGGATGCCTTTGCCTGGATGCAGGATGTGGCCGAAGCCGATGGCAAGCGACTGGTCATCAACATGAGCTGGAGCCTGCCTCAATTTGGCACCCGAGACGGGTTGGGCATGATCAATCAATACATCAATGCCATGTCCGAGGATGGTGTTGTGTTTGTGGGGTCTGGAGGCAACAATGGCGACAGCGACTTTCACATCGCGCACGATTTTCAAGGAGACACCATGCGTTCCCGGGTTCAGTTCTATCCTGAGTCGGCAAACGCCAACATGTGGGGACAAAACCTCACCATGTGGGGAGAGCCAGGAGCATCTTTTGAGGCAGGCTTCGCCATCACCGAAATGGGCAGCACAGTGGTGGATGAGAGTCCTTGGTATGACACCCAAGCGGGTCCGTTGATGCTCGATTCTATGTTGGTCCACGCAGGAGACACCTTGTTGTTTGATTTGGTGGTGGAAGATGCCCACCCAGACAATGGTCGGCCATACGTCCGCTTTCGCATCCGAAAAGGAGCTTCTGCCCTCGGCATCGGTTTGCAAATCCGGGCAGATCAGGGGCAGGTTCACGCGTGGAATGTGACCCACCTGTCAAATGGCGTGGGCAACTGGGGGCAAGATTTTCAATCAACTGGATCCGATTGGACGGCAGGTGACCCGGAATACGGAGTGTCCATACCTGCCAACACAGAGAGCGTGATTGCCGTTGGCGCGTATTACTCAGAATATCTGAACCCTGTGGGGAACGAAGGAGGGGGCACGTTGGCCAACTTTTCGACGCTGGGTCCCACAATCGATGGGCGCACCAAGCCTGACATTTCCGCTCCCGGGGTTTCCGTGGAATCGTCCATCAGTTCTTTCACTGACGCCAACTTTAACCAAACCGAGTCTGTTGACCTGGGTGGGGTGAGCTATCCATTTGCGCGGTTGTCAGGAACCAGCATGAGCGGCCCCGCAGTGGCGGGCATTGCAGCGTTGATGTTGGAAGCCAACCCATCACTCACGCCTTTTGAGGTCAGACAAAAGCTCAAAGCCACAGCCCGCATGGACAACCACACTGGGGAAATCCCAGAGGAAGGCAGTCCAGTATGGGGCTGGGGCAAGGTGAATGCCATCCAAGCTGTCATGGCGGCCTTGGGCATACAATCCGCCCCGGAATTGCCACCTACGGCTCACGCCGATATTCAAGTTTGGCCAAATCCCATTCAAGATGAAATCCGGGTGTCGGCTGGAAGGACAGGGTCCATCTGTCAATGGATGGCGCTGGACCTCACAGGCCGGTGC
>CALKHD010000007.1 GCA_938092195.1 uncultured Flavobacteriales bacterium
ATGGACATGCCAACGGCCTTGCTCTTGGGATTGGACATCCGACGAGGTTGGGATGAGCGCCACGTTCCGGAAGCCATGGCGGCTGCGGCCTGCGAACGGATTGCGCAGGTAGGTCAAGAATTCAAAGGATCCCCCATCCGACAAGTCCTGGCGTTTGTTCGCGGGGAGCAAGCAGCGAGGTCGTTTGATTCAGAATCGTTGGATGCCGACTTGTTGGGCTGGCTGCACTTGCTCAGGGTGATGCTTCAAGTGGACCGGAACTTTGAGCGGGACAGCTTTTCTGCATTGTGGGCCCTGCGCTCCAAAGAATGGTCTCCTCATGTTTGCGACAGCTCTCCCACCTTGTTCTTTCAGCATTTGGCCAAACTCAATGTCGACATTCGGGGTGTGAGGGATGAAAATCCTTGGTTCACCACCGACTCCATCGGCCTGACCCCGTCCAGAAACGGAATTCTGATCCCCTCCGGAATGGCCGAAGCGACCACACCAGAACAACGCTCCGAATGGTGCCTTTGGCGGCCCAGTCAAAAAGAGCCCGGTTTCCTTTGGGTCCACACCGTCATGCCGGGCGAAGTCTTGGGCACCCTTGCACGCAGGTTCGGGGTGCGCATCGAAGAAATCCAGCGTTGGAATGGCCTGAACGGAGACTTGATCCGCGTGGGACAGGCCTTGAACATGCGCTGCGCGCCGCCCACAACGCCTTCCAGTCCCCACGACCCAGTGGACCCAGTGGACCCCCCATCAGAAACCAGTTGGGTCTGGCACACCGTCAAAGACGGAGAGTCCTATTGGACCATTGCCGCCCAGTACCCCAACGTGGGTCTTGAGCTTCTCATGAAGAGCAATGACACACCGGCCGAAAACCTGCAACCTGGCATGCGCCTTCGTGTTCCCGTTCAATGAATGCGCCGACTGCCCCATCCAATGATGGCCGCTGGCGGCCCTTGATTGCCTTGATGGTCATCGGGTGCGCTGCCGTGTCTCTGGCGCGCCTCTGTCCAGAAGAAGGTTGGAACTTGATGGGAACCAAGGTCAAGTTGACCATGCCCCATGCTTTGGCGCCATGGCTGACACCAGAGCCGGTCACCCCCATCATCCCGCGCTGGTCTCCTGACGATGTGCAGGCCTTGCTGGAGGAATACGACAGCCAGCTGTCGGCTGCAGAGGAGGCCGATGTGAGCGGAGATGCAGTCGCTGCGGCACCCTTCTCGGACTCCATCCACCCCCCGACCGCCGCAGGTCCACTGTCAACAGGTCCGCAGTCTGAAGATTTGTGGCCGACTCCGTCAACCTCTGCGGATTCAGCAGCCCCGACATCCGCTCCCGCCGCTACGGGCATGCCGCTCGCTGCTTCGTCCAGTGACAGCTCTGCTCCCGCTTCTTTTTCGTCGCCCGCGCCGGCCCCTGTGCCATCCATGGCCAGCGACTGGATCTCCAGCGCCCTTCGGATTCGCATCCCCACGGATGCACAACCGGCCTTTGACAGCCTCTTTCGGCGTTTGGATGACGGCGTGCCCATCACCGTCCTTCATTACGGAGACAGCCAAATCGAAGGCGACCGCATTTCTGGAACACTGCGTCACCAGTGGCAGGAGCGCTGGGGTGGATTTGGACCTGGCATCCAACCGCCCATCCCCTTGGTGCAGAGCTTTGCCCTTTCCCAGTCCCACAGTGGCGATTGGTCGCGGCACACCCGCTTCGGTCGCCGTGACAGCACCGACCAAGATGAAGATTATGGCCTCCTCGGCAGCTATGCGACTGCGGTGGCCGACTCTGGGGAAGGCCCTTGCTTGACCATCGGCCCCGAAAAGCGCAACCACAAGAGCTTCGGCCAATGGTCAGCCTTGTCGCTATGGCACGACACCGTTCACACCGAATCCATACTGAGCTTGAATGGAACGCCCTTCGACACCCTGCGCCAGGGCGATGCGCCTGGCCAGCGCCTGATTTCCATTCCTGCCGGACAGACCCGAGCCCCTCGGTCACAATTGTGCTTCAGTGCTGCGCCGCCCCGGTTGTTTGCCGTGCACCCCATTGGGAGCGGCGTGCAATGGCATTCGGTGGCCATGCGCGGTTCGTCAGGTACCTTGTTTCGAAAGCTGCACCGCCCCACATTCTCAAGGCAACTCCGAAGCATCGATCCCGACTTGATCGTTCTGCAATTCGGCGGAAACACAGTGCCCTACTGCCGGGACTCAGTCGCCGCTGTTCGCTATGCCGGTTGGTTTGGCCGCCAGATTCAGCTTTTTCAGGCCCTACAACCGCGTGCGGCCATTCTGGTGGTTGGCCCCTCCGACATGGCCGAGAAGTCTGGCCTGAATTGGACACCATTTCCTCGACTTTCGGCTGTCCGCGATGCGCTCAAAGAAGTGTCCTTGGAAGAAGGTGCAGCCCATTGGGACCTGTTGGATGTGATGGGAGGATTGGGAAGCATGCCCGCGTGGGTCAAGGCCACTCCCCCATTGGCCGGGCCCGACCACATTCACTTTACACCACTGGGCGCCAAACAGGTAGGAAAACTGTTGGACCGCGCCTTGTGGGCCGAATTCAGGGCATGGAAAAAAGGAGGTGACCGTGCCCCCATGATCAGCATTGCCCCGCGACCAGTTCAGGCCGTTCAATCCATTCAACCCCCCGATGATGGCCCCTGATCGGATGTTCATTTGGCGAATGGTGGCCATGGCGTGTATGCTCGGCTGGATGATGACCGACACGTGGGGTCAGTCAGATGCGGCGTTGGAAGCGGAGGTGACCGCCGAAATCCGCAAGCCACAGGCGACAGACCCCCTTCGGTCCGAATCGCTGTCCTTTTTGCAACCTGCAGAAGCGGTGTTGTTCGGCGAAAAGAACCTAGGGCCATTCCTTCAGAAATGGCATGCCCTTCTCATGGACCAGGGGCCTGCCGCGTCTGCCCCGTTGAACCTCCTTCACTTTGGTGGCTCGCATGTCCAAGCTGGCAGAATTGGGTGGGCATTCCGCCAACGTTTGCAAGCGGATCGACCGGGCCTGACTGTGTCTAGGGGCATCCTCCCGCCTCACCGACTGGTGGGCGAAAATGGACCTCCAGAAACCGGTTGGGACTCCCCATCAGAGTGGAGCGGCCAGCGCTCGGCACACCGCAGACACAGCGGTCAATGGGGCTTGACAGGATTGGAAGCCAGCGCCGAACAAGGCGACACGCTGCGGGTTTGGACAGGACAACCGGCTGGAGAATCCTGCGCCTCTTCGCTGATGCTGTTGACCCGACCTGGCCACATTGGCCATTGGTCCGTGGCGGGATTGGAGCGCCCATTTTACGCCGATTCCAGTGGGGTCTTGACCTTGGATCTGGAGGGAGAAGACCTGCCCGACACCTTGCTCCTCATTCCTCCAACTGGGGAAACGGCCTATGTACAAGGGGTGGCCCGGCCCCCAATGGACCCCGATTTGATCTACCATGACTTAGGTGGGAATGGCGCGAGTTCAGCCGCCTGGCTCAGGCACCCCCACTTGGTTCCTCAATTGCGAGAAGTGGGCGCCGACCTGGCCATTTTGGCTTGGGGCATCAACGACGCGCACATGGCACCTGAACGGTTCAATCCTCAGCGGTTCAAACAGCGGTACACCCGCATCATCGACTCTTTGCGCATGGCCTGCCCCGAAGTTTGCATTCTGCTGGTCACCAACAATGACAGCCATTACAAGCACAGGCACAACCCCAATGCCGAAGCGGTGAAGGCTGTGATGCTGGACTTGGTCATTGAAAAAAAGGTGGCCTGCTGGGACCTCTATGAAGCATTGGGAGGCGCCCACTCCATGGATCAGCTCTACCGCGAGGGAATGGCGGCGAGCGACAGACTGCACTTCAACCGCGATGGCTACATCCTGATTGGAGAACTGTTGTACGATGCGCTCACCCGGGCCGCCATCGCCCATGAATCCCACACCGAATGACGGAGCTGCGCGATTTGCTGACCTTCCACCCCGGTGCGCCATGGACCTTCTTGGATGTGGGGTTTTGGCTGTTTCTCATGGGGGTGCTGGCCATCGACGGCCTGATGCACAAGGACAAGCGCCGGACCCTGCGCCACGTATGGCTGCTCATGGCCAGCCTGTTGTTTTACTGGAAGACCTCTGGGTGGTTTGTTCTGATCCTGTTGTTCTCGACCCTGAGCGACTACCTCATCGGACACCGAATTGAACGCAGCGACCGACCGGGAAGCCGGAACCGATGGTTGGCCCTGAGCATCCTGCTCAACCTGGGCTTGCTGTTTTATTTCAAGTACACCTACTTCCTGACCGATGCTTGGAACAGCGCAACAGGTTGGGACATCATTCCCCGAAATTGGCTGGCGATGGGCGCCAACCAAGTGTTGGGCACGGAATGGTCGGTGGACCGCATTCTTCTGCCGGTGGGCATCAGCTTCTACACCTTCCAAACCATCAGCTACACAGTCGACATCCACCGGGGCCAGGTAAAGGCGCTGAAAAGGCTGAGCGATTTTGGATTCTACGTGTCCTTTTTCCCTCAACTGGTGGCCGGTCCCATTGTGCGCGCTGCGGATTTTGTGCCGCAAATACTCCGCCCAGCCGCACTGACCAAAGACACGGTGGGCTTGGCCGGATTTTGGATTCTCAATGGGTTGATGAAAAAGGTCCTGCTCGCCGATTGGATCGCCGTCAACTTCAATGACCGGGTTTTTGCTGCCCCCAGTGCGCACAGCGGTTTCGAGGTGCTCATGGCCATGTACGGCTATTCCTTGCAGGTGTACGCTGACTTTAGCGGGTACACCGACATGGCCATCGGCGTCGCACTGTTGATGGGATACCGGCTGCCCCAGAACTTCAACAGCCCCTACAAGGCCGACAGCTGTGGCAACTTTTGGCGCCGCTGGCACATGAGCTTGAGCGGCTGGCTCAAAGACTACTTGTACATCCCCATGGGCGGCAACCGCAGCGCCTCTTGGTTCACCGCCATCAGCGCCAGTTTCCTGCTCACGTTCGTGGTTCTCCTCTACCCCGACCCCACCTTCATCGGGACACTTTTTGCAGCCTTGGTGGGTGGAGCCATTGCCATGTCACGCATCCCTCGGTTCCGACGTTGGGTCATCACCAATGTCAACATATGGATGACCATGCTCCTGGGTGGCCTGTGGCATGGAGCGAGCTGGAACTTTGTGATTTGGGGGGGACTCAATGGATTGGGCATCACCGTCTACAAGCTTTGGAGAAAGGTGAGCCCTTGGGAAAACAAAGACCGAATATGGAAGCGTGCCGTGGCCATCCTCTTGACCTTTCATTTCATCACGTTCACCCGGATTTGGTTTCGCACGGCATCGCACACCACGTGGGCCAGTTTTGGAACCAACCACGACTTGGAGGGAGAATGGTCGGCAGCGAATTCGGTGCTGACCCAATTGGCTTCAGCCACATCCTGGGAGGTCATCCGCGAGGTCACCTCTCACTTTGGGCACGTCTTCTTGGTGATGGGCTTGGGCTATGTCATTCACCTGCTTCCATCGGCATGGAAGTCACGCTATCGGGTGGCTTTTGCCACAGCGCCTTTTGGGGTGCAAATCGTGACCGCCGTGGCCGCTGTGGGCGTGGCGATGGCAGTGTTGTCCGCTGGAGGGACCCCGTTTATTTACTTTCAGTTTTGAGCGCCTGAATCAGGGGCTGTGGCGTTCAGTTCAAGCTGAATGCCGTCGTATGCGCTGCAGTTCTTGGTGTTTCGGCTGCACCCTGTGGCAAAGGCAAGAACCCACAAACTGCCCATCAAAATCACAGCCATCCGCTGCATTCTCACTTGTCGTCCGATTCCCTTGAATGGGGACGGAGTTCCATTGCGGCGAAGGGCAATCACACGGACTTTGGGACGGTCTTGATTCGGCATGGCAGGGTGACAACGAATGTAAGGTCTGTTTTGTTGCGTCGGAAATCTCTGGGTCGATTCCCCCCTCTACCTTCGCACCCATGGAAAGCGCTGAAGAATCCCGCACAGAGCAACGCATGCTCGATGTGAGCCTCATCTTGCTTGTGGCGTACAACGCCATTTACTTGGCCGACACTTTTCTGGCCTCTGCCTGGCCCAACAACTTGGCTGAACAGGCCATGGCCTTCATAGACGAACGCCGAGGTTGGGTCACTTTGTTCGAGGCTGTGGCCGCCATCTCGCTCTTCTTGGATTTGGTGGTTCGCTTTGATCAATACGAGACCAAAAGGCGAAATGCCCGCATCTTCTGCGTAGCCGTTGCCAGTGCAGGACTGGTCTTCAAAGCCTTCACCTTCTATCTGAGTTCTTCCTACTTGGAGTAAGCTTCGCTTCAAATTCCGGGTCGATTCAATCGTCCCACTGGTATTCAAAGTCCGAGCCCTCCAACCGTTCCGGTTGAGATTTGAAGGCCAGAAAGCGCTCCCGTGTCCACAGGATAAACTCATACTGGGTCAAGGCTTTCAACACGGCTTCGCCCGGATCCACAAAGGCCACAAAAGCATCGAACTCATCTGGGCTCAGAGAGACGATTTCAAAGTCCACATACTTGCCCAACAGCTCTTTCAAGAGCTCTTTTCTGCGGTCTTGATTTTCCAGCCTGGCCACTTCCCTCTTGCTCCGCTCCATTCTGTTCAGCTGCTCATACAGGTAAGTCAAGGGGCTGATGAAGGCATTGATTCCGCTGGTGCGGTTTTCCTTTTCGTTGTAACCCAATGCTTGGATGTCGCGCACAATCTCGCCAAGGTCTCGGGGAGCGATGATCTCTGCGGTGGCCACATCCACAGCCATGCGCGCCAAGTGAATGGTCCAATTCCACCCTCCCGACTTGGTGGGCCTCTCCATGGGAACCCTTCGGCTGATGGTCCTGAATCCAATGGAGGCAAACTGAAGGGTGTCCCCGGGTGAAACGTCCAAAGCGAACCTGCCACTTGCACTTCCAAAACGACCCTCTCCGGTGGAACGGTTCACAATCATGCAGCCCGGCAGCCCCCTTCCATCTGGGCCCAGCACTTCACCGGACAACCCCACCGAGGTCGACAGCGTGGTGTCGGGCACAACTTGCGCGGTGCCCATTGCACATGCGCACGTCAGCAAACACAAAGGCACCATCGCCAAAATCGCATTCATCGGTTTCATCTTCGGGCCTTAAACTACCGCTAACTTTTACGCGGCATGGCCAAAGATCCTGAAAACGAAGCCCGAAGACGCGCGGTCGAAAGAATTCGACAAGCCAAAGCGCATCCCCCTGCAGAGATGCAGGATTGGGCCCATCGAATCCAATCCGGAGACCGCGTGGCATTGGCAAAGGCGATCAGCTTGATCGAAAGTCACCGCCCAGAAGACCGCATTCGGTCAGAGGCTTTGATGACCGCCCTGCCCCCCAACAATGGGCAGGCATTGCGTTACGGCTTTACAGGCGTTCCAGGTGTGGGCAAGAGCACTTGGATCGAAGCCGCTGGCATGGCCCTCATTGGACAAGGCCACAGCGTGGCCGTCTTGGCCGTGGACCCCTCCAGCAGCCGCACAGGCGGCAGCATGTTGGGCGACAAAACCCGAATGGACGGGCTTGCACAGCACCCATCCGCTTTTGTTCGTCCCTCTCCCACTGGGGAAACGTTGGGCGGAGTGGCCCGCGCGACATCAGAAAGCGCAAGGCTCTGCGAAGCTGCGGGCTTTGACCGCATTTTGATTGAGACCGTGGGTGTGGGCCAAAGTGAAATTGAAGTGCGGCGAATGACCGACGTGTTTGTGCTGCTCATGTTGCCGGGCGGTGGCGATGGGGTTCAAGGCATCAAGCGGGGCATTTTGGAGTGGGCCGATGTGGTGCTGATGAACAAGGCGGATGGACCCAAAGAGCGCGTGGAAATGGCCAAAGCCAGCCTGGCGGCATACCGAGGCGCACTCGACCTTTTGCCCCCGCCGCTCGACGGGGAACCTCCTCTTTTTGGCACAGGTTCCGCATTGGACAGCACCCGTGTCTGTGAATGGGTCGACCGAATCGAAGCCCGATTGGACGCCGCGCGGACCAAGGGACACTTGGAAAGGAGAAGAGCGAGACAACACGCGGACATGTTGGAAGCCATGCTCAACAGCGAAGTGCTCCATCGCATGCGATCCAAACCCGGATTCCAAGCTGCATGGAAACAACTGCAAAGCGAAGTCCAACACGCACAAATTCAGCCATTTGACGCTGTGAAACGTCTGCTCGACGGCCTAGATTGAAGGGTCCTCGTCCTTTGGGAACGGTGGACGCGCATCATGAACGCCCCCCTGACCATAGGCTTGACACCATGGCTGATTCTCATCGGCTTCTGCATCGCCGTTCGAGATGATGTCCACCTGGGATGGGATCTCAAGACCCGCCAGGGCAGCGCAGATCACCCACGCCTTTCGCGCTTTCTTTTTGTTCTCTCGGCCATCGCATGTCTTGCGGCAGCCGGCGTCTTTCAGACTTTTGCCCCCTCTCTCTCGGATTATGCTTGGGCATGCATGAGCACGGCGTTGGCCATGCCTGTCTTCGGCTGGGTTTGGGAGAACAACCAAGGCTTTCACCGGGCCAAGCAAGAGCGGGTCAACCAAGAGACGTCCTGGATCATTTGGAAGCGGGGCAACGTGCAGAATGAAATCATGCGCGCCCGGGAACACGAAGCCATGGACCGGCGGCTGAGGCGCTGCCGTTCTGCCCTTTTGTTGTCGCGTGGCGATGCACAAGACTTTGACTTTTTGTTTGGCGAACTCGAGGACCGACTCCTCGAATACCGAGATGACGCCGACCAATGTGCCCTTTTGGTGGGGGGCATTGCCGCCCACTTGCGCCATGTATTCATGGAGCGAGATCAAGATGACATCCCGGTTGCAGAGGCCTGCCGTCACGTCAACCGCTGGGCCCAATGGCTGCGCACGATGGGGGTCGAAGGCCTTGAGGTTCATGGGATTCCTGCGCAGAACAGCCCGACGCGGCTGAGAAAGGTGCCATCGATGTTGTTTCTCGGCGCGGCCGAACGAATGGGCATTGCTGCCTTGGAACACAGAAATGAAGCGCAGCTAGAATGGAATTGGACGTTCACCGAATCTTCTGCAAAGCTCTCGGCATCGGGCAGCCCACACGCCACTTGGTCCAATCAGATGGTCAAAGATTGGGACGCTGCATTCATGCTGCGGCACGGAGGCATTGCACATGCCGGCGGCCATTGGCACTGTGAATTGCCCTTGCTTCCTTCTTGAAGAGTCAATGCCGCTCCAAAGCCGATGCCCAAGCCGGCTTCAAAGACCGAACCTATGCGGGCTTCTAAAGACCGCTCCATCGACCGCACTAACTTGCAGTCGGTCCAAACTCAACACCAGTGACGTTTAACCTCGAAGTTGAGCCACCAATGCGTCCACCGTGTCGGTGACTTGGTCTCCATTCTTCATGTTGCGAAGTGTGGCCACGCCTTGGGCAGCTTCATCGCTTCCAATGATGATCACGTACGGAACGCCTCGATCATCGGCATACTTGAACTGCTTCTTCAGTTTCGCAGCATCGGGGTAGAGCTCGGTGCGCAGGCCACTTTCGCGACACAGTCTGGCCGCCTTCAATGTCCCCTCTAAGGTCTCTTCGCCCATGTGCAAAACCAGCACGTCTAAATCTGTGGCCAAATCAGACGGGAAGGCTTCAAAATGTTCCAGCACATCGTAAATCCGATCTGCACCGAAGCTGATCCCCACCCCGCTGACGCCGGGCATTCCAAAGATGCCCGTGAGGTCATCGTAGCGTCCGCCACCGCAAATGCTGCCCACAGGAGAATCCACCACTTGCACCTCAAAAATGGCCCCTGTGTAGTAGTTCAGGCCCCGTGCCAATCCTGGAGCAAACACCAATTCCGGCTCTCCAATTCCTTGGCTTGCGGCCAATTTCCACAAGGACATCAAAGCCTCGGTTCCTTCCACCACCAAAGCGTGATTGAACTCCTGGGCCAAGGCCTTCATGCCTTCCACGCCACCCGGACGGGCTCCAAACAGCTTGGCTGTCCCCTCTTGCACAGATTCATCGAAACCGCGCTGGTCCAATTCCTTGCACACGCCATCTATGCCCACCTTGTCGTGCTTGTCCACAGCGACCGTCCAATCGGTCAATCGGTCACCCACACCCAACTCGGCCGCAATGCCTGCCAAAATCCGGCGGTCATTTACCAAAATCCTGTGGTTGGGCACGTGCAAACTGCGAAGCGCTTCATCGAACAACGAAATCAACTCCAACTCACACAAGACCCCCGTGGAGCCGATAATGTCTGCATCGCATTGCACAAATTCTTGGTAGCGCCCCTTGCCAGGCCGGTCACCGCGCCAAACCGTTTGCATTTGGTAGCGCTTGAACGGCATGGGAATCTCATTCCTGTGCATGGTCACAAAACGCGCGAAGGGAACCGTTAGGTCATAGCGCAGCGCCTTCTTGGACACTTGAAAAGACAGCGCCTTGCTGTCGCGCGATGACAGCGTCTCTTCTTGGGCTTTGGACAGAAAATCTCCGTTGTTGAGGATTTTGAAAATGAGCTGGTCGCCCTCCTCCCCGTATTTGCCGGTCAA
>CALKHD010000008.1 GCA_938092195.1 uncultured Flavobacteriales bacterium
TCGAACACTTCAGGGACGTTGAATTCTCGAAAATGCTCTTCAAACTCACTCTCGTTGAATGAGCTGAGAAAGCCATCCATCCTTGACTGGAATTCAACATAATCCTCATCGGAGAGGAACACTTTGGCAGAGTCGGGGAGATAGAATTCGGTTGGCCCATCCATGTATGACTCACTGGTGGGGTTCAAGTAGTCATCGGTGGCATCCGATGCGGAACCGTTGTTGCATCCCGTGGCGCAAAGTCCCAAAGAGATCCAGAGACATGCGATCAAAGGGATGCGAACAAGAGGGCCCTTGGACTTGAAGGCTGCAATCATAAAACGAAGATAACGCGGTCCACAGGGGGCTTTCAGTTGGGAAAGTACCCCTTATCCACTTTCGACTCTTGTTGAAGAATCAATAGGGTCCAACGCAGCAAACCATTTACGAATTCGAACCGCTGTTCGTCGTTTGCTGTGAGCAGGCGATGCTTGTGAGCTGGGGGCAGGCCGAGCCAGCTGGTCAAGTCTTCCACTGTTTCTCCAGGCAACAAGGTCACATCCACGTCTCGTTCACTCAAGATCTCCTTGATTTTCATGACTTGAGCCCGGTGTTGGGTGCTCAATTCTGAAGACAACGGCAAGTCCTTGCGGATGACGTGTCCGGCTGGGTACAATTTTGGAGCGGCAACGGCTTCGAATTTCCGGGTCTCAAAGTGACCCACGCACTCGACAAGGATGTCCTTTCGTCCGCTTGGGTGAACCTGTTTGACCTCCACCAAGCGGGCCAATGTTCCTGTCGAGGCTGTGACATCTTCAAAATGAAAGGGGATACCAAAGCGGTTCTTTTCTTCAGCTCCTTGTTCAAGGGCCTCTTCCAATTCTGAAATCAGTTGACGGTACCTCGGCTCAAAAATGTGCAAGCCCGTCTGCTCTCCCGGAAAGAGGAAAACCCCAAGGGGGAAAAGTGGAATGTGGAAAGCGCCGCGTGCCATTGACATTAAGATACGTTGATTCTTTCTGGGTTATTACCTCAAAGACAACCCAAACCAAATCTGTTCGCCGTCTTCGGACAATCCTTCGAGAAGGATGCCTTTTTCTCCTTGTTCTTCGGCCTTTGTGAGCAGGCGAGACAGGTCTTTGGCGCTGCGTACAATTTGGCTGTTGGCCGCAACTATGATGGTGCCCGCCGGAACTTCAGCATTTGCGAATGGCCCAGAACCAGGATCTGCGATTTGCGCACCCCACTGCCCATTCAACTCGGCATCCTTGACCTTGCTTCCCAAAAGTGTCATTTCAGAATTGGAGAGGGGGCGTTGCATGGCAGTTTGACCCTCCCGATTCCTCAATTCGACCATGAATGTTTGACGACTTCTGTTTCGCCAGACTTGCACTTCCGCTTTTTGACCGGGACGATACCGGTTAACACATTCCAAAAGAGAAGGCAAGGACGAAGTGGGGGTTCCTCCCACCGCCAAAATCACATCTCCTGAGGTGATTCCAGCTTCCTCTGCACCGCTGCCCGCTGTGGTGGAAGCCACCAAAACACCCGCCACCTCGGGCAAATCGAGTTGGTTGGCAATGGCTTCGTTCACAGGCTGTATGCTCACTCCGATGTAGGCCCTTTGAACATGGCCAAATTCCATGAGGTCCAAGGCCACTTTCTTGGCCAAGCTCGCAGGAACTGCAAACGCATATCCTGCATAGCTACCCGTTCTAGAGGCAATGGCTGTGTTGATGCCCACCAGCTCTCCGCCCACATTGACCAAAGCGCCGCCGCTGTTGCCAGGGTTCACGGCGGCGTCGGTTTGAATGAAACTTTCCACTGGAAAAACCTCATTCTGACGGTCCGGCTGAATCAGCCTGAGGTCTCTTCCCTTGGCCGACACAATGCCCGCGGTGACCGTGCTGGTCAAATCGAAAGGATTCCCAACAGCCAAGACCCAATCGCCCACTTGAAGTTGATCGCTGTTGCCCCACGGAAGAGAGGTCAATTTGTCGGCTTGGATTTGTAAAACAGCGATGTCCGTAGCAGGGTCACTGCCGATGAGTCGGGCAGGATAGCTTCTGTTGTCGTTCAACCCTATTTCAATTTCATCTGCACCTTCGATCACGTGGTGGTTGGTGACGATGTATCCATCTTCGGTGAGGATGACACCACTTCCTGAACCCCTCTGAACAGGGGGCGATTGGGTCTGACCGAAAAAGGAAGACCAGCTGTCATTGCGCGAGACCTTTTGAAGGGTGCGAACATGAACAACCGCATCGAGGGCTTCATTCGCCGCCCCTCGAAAGTCGACTTCGGACATTGGAGGGATGGGATTTGCAGGGGAATTCAAATCGCGAAGGGGGGCAGGGGCAGAAATGGCTGCTGGAGGCGGAGTCCAAAATGCAGGTAAGATTGAATCATGCGCTTCCGAGCGGACATCGGAAGGGTGAAACAAGCCGAGGATGGCGATCGCGACGAATCCGCCGACGAGGGCCGAGAAAAATGAAAGAAGAAGGGGAGTTTTCATGTGGATTTGTGTGCCTGTTGAAGAAACAGACTTGAGCACACATTGGTGCGCCACAGAGTCACAACAAATCCAATAGAATGTGGTGCAAGCCTCACAAAAAATGTGGTGCCGTCCCGAGTCACATCATCCCGATTCCGACATGTTCAATTTCAGCACTGAACCACGGCGGTGCGGCGAATGCAGGTGTGTGGCTCTTATTTGAGCCCGATTTCGTTCAGGCGATGGTCCAAGAATGCGCGTGCACTCCAGCAGGGGTATGCACCTCGGTCACCCATGATGGGGTCCAACGGCATTTCTCCTTTGGGGTGAAGAAAAAAGGGCAGGCTGAACCGAGATGTTTTGCGCCCATCTCCAGCGGGCAACACCACCCTGTGCGTGGTGGATCTCAAGGTGCCTCCCGTCAAGTTTTGAAGCATGTCTCCCACGTTCACCGTCAAATGCTTGCTGTGTGCCCGGACAGGAATCCAATCTCCGTCGCGATCGAGCACCTCCAGACCGTCGGCTGAACTTCCAACTAGCAATGTGATCAAGTTGATGTCTTCGTGGCTCCCTGCCCGAGGAGCGTCGTCCGGGGCGTCAGGGGCAGGGGGGTAGTGCAACACCCGAAGGATGCTGTTTCCTCCTTGCACATGAGATTCGAAGTAATCTCCGTCGAGCTCCAGAGACAAGGCGACCGCTTGGAGCAAGCTCCCCGCCAATTCTTCAAGTGCTGAATACAGGGCATGTCCCTTCTCTACAAAATCTGGCTGTTGAGGACAAGTGGGCTGCTCGTAGTGGCGCTGTGCGAAATGATAGAACTCTTTCAGGTCGGCCCGGGTTTCGTCCTTGGCGTGTTCTTGGCCGAATGGGGTGTACCCAAAATTGCCACCGACTCCAGGGATGCTGGTGGCCGTTTTGACGGAAGTGGGAAGCGCAAAAAACTGCTCAGCCTGGCCGTAGGCAGACTCGATCAGTGATTCATCCAAACCGTGGTTTTCGAGTGTGATGAAACCATATTGCTCAAAGGCAGCACGCAGATCGGATGCGAACTGAGCTCGACCTTGTTCATCACCTTGCAGGAAATCCGCAGCGTTCAGGAGTGGAATGGCTTTGTTCATGACCCTACAAAGTAAACCCACAGCAGGGGTAGGTCAATGGATGGATGCTTCTTGTCTCAAGAGTTCAACCAACGTCGACGTGGCGGCTTTCCAGCTGAAGTGGTTGAGCACCAACTTTCGGGCCGCTTGTCCTTTGGCGATGCGGTTCGAATCCGAGGCGAGCAATCCTTCAATGGCAGCAGCAAAAGAGGGGGCGTCGTGTGCTGTCATCACACTGTCTCCCGCTTGGGTTCCCAAGGCAGAAAGAGCCCGTTCGGTGGTGACGCAAGCGCGCTCAAGGGCCATGGCTTCCAGCAATTTGTTCTGCAGACCTGTGTTCACGAGCATGGGGGCCACAAATACCGGAGCCGCTGCGTATGCAGACCGAATGTCGGGGACATTGCCGACCACGCTCACATTTGGACTGGCCAAGGCCTTCACCGTCGAAGAGGGCTGGGCACCGCAGATGAGCAGGTGGAGTTTGCGGCCAAACGCCTTCTCGAATTCGATGGCCACTTCATCCGCCAAGAATTTGGCAGCCACCACATTTGGCGCATAGCCCAAGTTGCCGCAGAAAGCCACGTCAAAGGACTGAATTTCACAGGGCAGGGGGGCCATCTGAGCCTCGGTGGAAAAGTAGGATGTGTCCACGCC
>CALKHD010000009.1 GCA_938092195.1 uncultured Flavobacteriales bacterium
TGGTAAACGGGCGAATGGTGGTCGAGTTGCAATGCTTGGGCGTCGGCCAGGGTCCAGTCGTCTTTGGCCTCCATGGCCTGCATGATGCCTGCGCCTCGGGTGTTTCCGGCATAGTAGTGCCCTGGGTAGTGCACGCCGGCCACGCTGTCGGGAGCGTTGTTGGCTGAATACACATAGCCTTGGGGTGGATTTACCGCTTGTGGATTGCGTGAAAAAGGATACCAGCCCTGGGGTTCGTTCGCGGGGTCGCTGCCATCAATGGAGGTTTTGGTGTCCACGTGTTCGGGTCGGATGGGCAGTTTTGCCGAAGCCCACCAGGCGATGTTGCCTTCATCATCCCCATACATCAGGTTGATTCCAGGGGCGTGCATCATGGATGCAGCAGCCTGCACTTCTTCCATGCTGTGGGCCCGAGAAAAGCCATAAAACGCCTCGTGGAGTCGGTTTTCTGGATACTGCGTGAATGTCCACCACATGGCCAGATCGTCGTCAAGCAAGGGGCCATGGTGGGTCTTGCGGAGTTCAAAAGTCACATCGTCGCCACCCGCCACTTCAATGGTTTCGGTTTGAATCGTGAGGTCGCGCCACTGGCCACCATGGAGGTATTGGTCGCCTTCAATGGTCTCTGCGTAGAGGTCGATGTCGTCGTTCACAAACATGGTGATGCCCCAACTGTGGTGGCGGGTGTGGCCAATGGCAGGGAAGGGGAGTCCACCAATGTGGTTGCCATAGTATTCCAGCTCTGGGGTCACGATGTGTGCTTCATACCATACGGAAGGTTGGGCATACGCCATGTGGGCATCGTTGCAGAAGATGACCTTTCCGCTGGCTGTTTTGTCGCCACCAATGACCCAAGCGTTGGAGCCCAGCCACTGAGGAACAGGACGCAGGTCGTCCATCCTGTGGGCCATGGATGAAATGCCACTCAAGTCTTGTTTTTGACGATGTGCAGCAAGGGCGGTGGCCTCCGATGGCGATGAGGGCGCAGTCAATGGGTCCTTCGTCTCACCAAAGACCGGGATTCGGGTAAACCCATCTGGCCCTGTCGCGAGGTCGGCCATGTATGCGGGTCCCAGGTTTTGCTTCATCCAATCCAGGATGGGCTCGGTCTTCAGGTGAATGGCAAAACTGTAAGCCATAAAGCCTGTCGCGCAGTAGACGTCATGCGTGTCGAACGGCTGAGGATCGATTCCCAACAATCGGTATTCCAGTGGCGTGTCTCCTTCGGCGATGAACCGATTGATGCCCTCGAGGTAGGCCGCCATGGCCGATTGAATTTGCGCCGGAGCATGGGCAAGGAAATCTTCGGCGACGCCTTGAGCTGCTTCGTTCATTCCGAGCGTGCGCAAGTATTGGTCGTTTTCGATCATGTCCGGACCAAGCAATGCAGAGAGCTCACCGCCACCTGCGCGGCGAAGAAGGTCCATTTGCCAAAGCCGCTCAGCGGCATGCACGTAGCCCAAGGCGTACATGGCATCTGCTTCTTTTTTCGCATAAATGTGGGGCACGCCCATGTCGTCAAAGACGATGTCGACGGGCGCCGACACGGCATCCGATTTCAGCGTAAAACTGTAATCGGTGCCGCTGGATTGAAAAAAGCCGAGGGTACACAGGATCAGCAAGACCACCAACAGGCCGAGCGCTTTGAGGACATTTTTCATGGCGCGATTCGTAGGCTCGGAAGGTACAGCACGACCGCTTCGAATGGGTCATCTAACCACGAGGCGAAGGGTTTGGCTGGCGCCTTCTTGGGAATGCATTTGCCCGAGATAGGTGCCCGTTGGCAAGCCGCTCAAATCCAAGGTGGTCTGTCCTTGTCCTTGCTGAAACAGGACCTCCTGGCCGAGGAGGGTGCGGACGGACAAGGCCCAGTTGACGCCTGCTGGGATGCCGGAGAGCACCACGGACCCTTCAGCTGGGTTTGGGACGAATCGGGCTTCCATCAGGCCAGATTCTTCTGCGATGCCTGTCGCAGCGCAGATGACGACACCGTAGACATTCTCGGCGGGCACATACTGCTCGACTTGATCAACGAGAATGTTGCCCTCTCCATCCTCCACTTTGTAGCTGTAATAGTCAGAGTAGAAGCCACCATTGACTTCGAAGTTCACGTTGCTTCCATCTTGGATGTCCACGTATCCAATGAGGGTCAGTCCATTGAACCAGTAGCCCCCAACGACATCTACAAGAGCGGACCCATCATAGACGAGCAGGTTGGCCAAATCCCAGCCGTCGTAATCAGAATAGAGGGTGACCTTGATTTGGCTGCACTCGGGCGCCGCCGCGCATGCCTTCAGCCCGTATACGCCGGCTGCAGACCCGTACTGTGCGCTTGAGTTGGATGGAGCATCCGAGTCGAAGAGGATGGTGCCCTCGGCGTCTGCGACCTCGAAGTTGCCGGGCCATCCGCCGAATTGAGAGATGTAGTTCATGTCTACGCTCGACCCTTCGTTCACGGCGAAGGCATAGCTGTTGGAGAATCCGTCCAGTACAGTGGGTTCTCCCACGAGCACATTGTCGACCAACACTTGCATCACGCCATTCCAACCTTCTCCGTTCGGTGCATTCATGTTCAAAGTCCATGTTCCGCAGGTGCCCACGGGATTGGGGAATTCGAAGTCGATGACTTCGTTGATCACGTGAACGACACCATTGTAGGCGAGAATGTCGGGTGTGGTGACTTGGGCGTTTTCTACGAAGATGCCGTCGTCATTGACGAAGGTGTAGATGTTCTCGCCTCCATAGCTGACAAGCAGGCCGTTGTTGCCGAGTTGGTCGCTCGTGAGCGGGACTTCCACAATGTGCCGGCGCAAGATCTCATCCCAGTACGGGGAGTCGAAGAGGTCGTCCACGTCGTCGAACCCGTTCTCCTCAGCAAAGGCGAAGATGGCGTCATCGGTGGGCGCAAAGACGGTGAAGTGGCCGGGCGCGTCTTCGTTGTCGTTGATGACCGGTTGACCGATGAGGTCGTCGTTGAGCAGGTTGGCGTTGATCTCCTGTTCGAAGAGGGTGTGGTTCGGACTGTTCACGACAATCTGATAAACGGTCGCCTCTGGAGAGGTGGAGGGGGCCATGCCGTAGTCGATGACGTGGATCACGCCATTGTCGGCGGTGTAATTGGTCTCAATGATGTTGACCCCATCGATGGTCAAACCACCGCTCGCGTTTTGTCCCACAACAGCATCTTCTCCAAGCAGTGTGGGCAATGACATGCCGGGCTCTAGGTCTTCGGCCAGGTAAACGCCCTCTATGATGTGATAGCTGAGAATGTCCTGAAAGTCTGGAATGCTGAGCATGTCAAAGCTGTTCAGGTTCATCAGCTCTTCCAGGGCATCTACGGCCGCATCATCGGGCATGAAGACGGTGTATTCTTCGATTCCACTCAGCGCATCAGCGCAGGGCGCACAGGCGAACTGCATGGCATAACCGGTCGCAAAAACCGAGGGGCCGCTTTCATCGCCTGACCATGATTGTATGAGGTCGGTCAGGGTAAATGCATCTACGGTGATGGTGCAGACCATGCCGAGCTGGGCCTGAAGGCCGATGCTGGAATCGAAATTGTAGACGCCCGGGACATCGAATGTGATCACGCCCATGCATGTGCCTTCGTCCGTGCCAATGGTCTGGTCCAAATAAAAATCAACCGGATTGTTCCATGGCTCGCCGGTCTGAGTGTTGTTGATGCCGTTCACGTCGTGCGTGCCTTGAAAGTTGACAAACGCCACCGATTCTCCTGGGAGGATGGTCAATTCTGAGGGGGCAAAATAGAAGTCGGCCATCGCGATGGTGTGGTCGGCTTCACATTGAGATTGACCTTGGAAGGAACAAAACAACATGCTGAGCATGGTCAAATTGCGGATGGACATCTTCATCATATGCTTGTACTACAATCTGAAAGGAGAACCTGTGACATGCACCGAAGTTCATTGCGGGCCGCGGTGTTTTTTCTCTGATATCTCCCCATCTTCAGCCACAATGAAGAACCCTGTGGCCCTTGTTGTACTGATGGCATCTATGTGGCTCGGTTGTTCCGCGCAGAACAACGTGTGCTTGCCCGTGGAGCCCAATCCGTTCTCTGACGATCCTGCTTTGGCTCAGTTCACCCAGTCGGTGCACGTGCTCGAATGCTTTTATGTTCTGGCTGAGCCGGTCATTTCTGAAGCGCAATTGTTGCATGTGGCCAGTGTGGTCGCGGACTTGCTCGACCAAGATGAAGACGGTGTGGCCGATGACCCCGAGTTGCAGTCAGCCTTGGCTGATGGCGTGGCGCTGATGCCGGTCTTGGCTTACGAAGGGTCTCCCGCCGAAGAGGACCTCTGGATCGAATACGAGGGCGATGGGATTTCCGCGGTGCTCTATGCCGATGAAATCGACCCTGCTCAGCCGGGACATTGGGGCGCAGACGCCACGGTAGAAGAGGTGTTGCATACCCTTCATCACGTGGGACACGTGGAAATGTATCCGTCGGCTTTTGGCTTGGACCCCAGCAGTTCCCTGTTGTCTGAAGCCATGGATGTGGCCCGGTCTGGTCAATTTTTGGAAGTTCCAGAGGCTTACCCAGAGGCGGCGTGGTACCACTATGACGACGAGACGTGTGACTATGGATGCATGGCCATCGAGTACCTCTATTGGGCCACGGTGACCGAGATGGGCATCTTGAATGATGAGGAGACTGCCGAAGGCATTGCCGATGAATGGGAGCTGTATTCGCCCGCACTGCTGGAATCCACAGACGTGCTGGTCCACGCCTTGATCACGGACACTCAATACCAGCTTCCATTGCAGGCTCCCGATGGACAGTATTGTCCAACTCAGGTGGATGTGATGAATGAAGGCCAGATTGATCCGGTGTTGATTGAGGTCTTGGAC
>CALKHD010000010.1 GCA_938092195.1 uncultured Flavobacteriales bacterium
GGCCCAAAATGGACACAAACACCCCTTCCGGCATTCCCCCGTACACCCAAGCATAGCGTCTGATTTCTGGAGAGATGCGCCAACCACCATGCTCTACATCCACATCGGTGCGCGTATCCATTCCCATGCTGGAGGAGTAGAAATAGTCGCTAAAGTCTTCCGATGCTCCAATCCCTGCAAAGGCCAATTGAATCGAAGTCGATTCGTTGATGACATGCTCCAACCCCAGTTCATACCTGGCAAAATACCAATCACTCAAGTTGAGCTTCAGCAAGTTCTTGGCATCAATGTCATCGGTTTGCGCATGGATCGAAGGGGCATAAACCAACATCACAAACACCGATGTCAGCATCAAAATCGAAAGGTTTACTCGCATGGTTTCCAAGAATATGTGACTCCGAGAATACGCCATTTTTCTTCAATTCGTATCAATTGAAATGAATCATGGCCACAATGGCTGAGGGAGTCTCCCACCCAAAATTCGTACTCTGACCACACCTGGGCAAAGTCCTGAGAATGCTGCACAACGGGGTTTTTAAGACGCTCCAAATAAGGAGGGCCAGGCTGGCCAACCTCCCGGATAAAGTCAGCACCTTCCACCCTTCTGGTGGTCAAAACGTCACCTTGAACATTGACCCCGACAAACATGGCTTCAGGATGAAGCGTAAAACCAATTCGGGTGCTATCTCTGGCCTCCATGGCTTGGAACAAATCGTGAATGACCGAGAGAATCGCATTCTCCGTTTCATCTGCCGGCACTTTGGACATCGTGGGGACATCCGAAGTTTGACACGCTGTCAGCAGAAGCATCACGGCAACCACCGCAATCGAGAATCGCATCACTTGGGCATCAAAACCCGCGAGGTCCAATCCTGACCTGTCTTGGAAATGCAACGCACCACAACCCAGCCGGAATGCCCCAAGTAAAGGGACTGCATTCCCGGCTCCAGATCGCCATCAAACAAAATGCGTCCATCCATGGTGAATACTGCGCAGCGCATGGGCTCCAAACTGGTCACATTCAATTGGCCTTCTCCAAGGCCTGAAGCTTGGACAAGTCTTGGCTTGGCCTCTGCCACAGAAGTGCTCGACGCTTCTTGAAAGTCCACTTGAGTGCCTACAAAATTGTCTCCGGACGATTGAGAATTTCCATTGGCCGCGATGGCGGCCACATAGACACTCACAGGGCCACTGCCTGCTGGAGGCGCTGTCCATTCTACCATGAAAAAACCATCCTCACAAAGGTCATTCTGCTCAAAAATGTGTCGGCCTTCCACCTGATCTAGATAGATGCAATCGTCGGAAGCCTGGTCTGTGAATGAACCCGCGTTGGCCCCGTTTTCGAGGACCGCAGTTCCATGAACTCCAAAACCGGCAGGGTTGCCTGTACCAGCCACTGTAATCCAAATGGTGTGGGTGGCACCCGGGGTGTACTCAGACACACCCACCACGTCGGTGATCGCCAAATCGACCTCCACAGTAGGTGCATAGCTTCCTCCGGCATGGCACTGCTGACAAGTGGCGTCACTGCCTGGAGCGCCTGTTCTGTCTTTATTCTGCTGATGCGCAACACCATTGCTGTTGGAGACCAAGGTTGCAGATAAAGCCACAAGGACACCGAGGGAAAAAAGGGTAGAAATACGTTTCATGGATTCGGATTGAAGGAGGAAGTTAACACAGCAACTGCGCGTAAAATGAACCCCCATTCAACCGCGTTGGTTGCCTTGTGTCTCCGAACATGACAAACGTCAGCCTGGCCGCTGTCAGAAGTCATTGGATGAGAAGACAGGTTTTATGAGGTTGGGATGTGCTTCTCTGACTCACTTCACAACCACCGCCATGACCTCCATGAACCCCACCCTGTCCAGCCAACTCGACCGCAGTTGGGCCGACCGCCTCGTCCCTCAGCTCAATGGACTCCTCGCCGATTTTGAAATGCTCCGGTTCAACATCCGGAGTGCCATGTGGAATGGTTGGGGTGAACAATACCCGGCCATGTTGGACATGCTTCCCGAATACATGAGCCATGCCGAGGGTTCAATCAACATGATCGGGCAACGCATCCGTTGCTTGGAAGGACGCCCCATCTCCACCATGGCAGAGGCCATCGAGTCGGCGACCTTGGCCGCGAATGATGGCACACTTCACCACCGTGCTTGCGCAAAAATGCTCAGAGAGTCCTTGTCACATGTCCTCAAAACTGAGAGAGAATTGATTGCGACAGCCCAACATGCAGGTGACGAAGTCACAGCCATGAAAGTGGCTGGACTCATGCAGTTTCAGGAAGAAGCCCTTTGGAAACTTCGCACCACGCTCAGGCGAACTGCCTTCGAGGAAAAGTACCTCAGCAGAGAATCTGCTTAATTCCTAGATCAACGCTGAATCATCAGGTGACTGGAGTGCTCAATTCCCTCTGGAAGTTCCAAAACGAAATAGTGGGTGCCATCTGATGCGCCATCTCCATCCCAATCATTTTCATAGCCCTCTGCAGTGAAAACCACTGCACCATTGCGGTTGTAAACGGTCAACCGGTTGTCTGGATAAAGCTCAATGTACTTGAAGACCAACCGGTCATTTTTGCCGTCTCCATTGGGGGTGAAGATGTTCACCAGTTCCACCGAACAGGCCAAGACATCCAGCACATAGGAGTCTGAATCTCCGCAAAGGCCTTCAAGGACATGCTGCACGGTGACCAATCCTGCACCTGCTGCTTCCAAATCGAGCAAGCCCGTTTCCGGATTGACGCAGTCATTTCCAGACGTCCCTGTCGCACTCCAAACGCCACCTGGCCAAATGGAACCGAGCTGCCACTCCTCTACCCCAATGCACAACTCATCGTTGGGCACATCGACCAGGATGGTGGCATCACGCTGAGGGACAACCGTGACTTGAACAGCATCCACATCTGTGCACACGTCGGTGATGGAGTACGTCACGTTGTAATTGCCTGGGCCAATGCCAGGATCAAAACTTCCAGCTGGCGTCATACATCCTCCACAATCTGCCGTCCACGTTCCCCCTGCATCCTCCGCTGAAAAAACCAGCGTTGAAGCAGACTCACACAGATCGGGAATCTCGTCAATGGTGGCGTCTACAGCCTCCGCCACTTCCACTTCAATGCTCGCAGACACGCTGCAGCCCAAGGCGTCGTCGTAAGCCAAGTTGACCGTGTGGGTGCCCACCCCAGCGTCACCTGGGTCGAAGAACCCACTTCCGTTGATGCATCCCCCGCAATCTGCGGACCAAATCAAGTTGGGCAAATCCGTCCAAATGGCCTCGGCGTCCAAGTCGACATCCGAATTCAAAGCGCTTCCAGAGTTGTTCACGCAGAAGGGATCCTCCTGTTGCAAGGTGACTGTGAGAATTGGAAGAACATCCGTGGCAAACGTTCCTGTGTTGGTGCACGATCCATTCTCCAATGTGTAGGTCAATACCGAAGTACCCAGTGGGGCATCGCTTGGTGAGAATGTGGCGTCCACAAGCCCTGTGCCTGCCGCACTCCATTCTCCCCCTGGGACGCTGGCCTGCAAGTCCAGCGGCAATGCATCGACACAAAAAGACGCTGGAACGTTCGAACTCTCAATGGGCTGGCTCTCATCCACAGTGATCGTCGCCGAACTCTCCACCCCGCACCCAGCGCCAGGCATGAATGTCACTTCATATGTACCCGCCATGGGGGGCGTAAAACTTCCCGAAGGCAGAACGCATCCTCCACAATCGGCAGTCCAAGACCCCGCCAACCCTTCATCGTCCAATTGAACGGTTCCTATGGACTCGCAATACGCCAAGTCTTCGATGTCGGCGGACACGGCCTCGCCAACCTGAACCATCACCGTTCCCGTGGCCGTGCAAAGCGTTCCAAAGGTGTATTCAGCCACGAACCCGCCTGCACCCACAGCTGGGTCAAACAGTCCGTCCTCGCTCAAACAATCACCACAGTCGGCAGCCCAAACTCCGCCACCTGGCGTTCCCACCAAGGACACTGGATCCGAGAATGGACACAATGCGCCCACATTGCCTGTGTTCACATTGGGCGTCAACCCCACTTGCACTTCTTGGACCTCAGTGACTTCTCCGCAATCTCCAACCAAGGTGTAGCTCACTTCCAAAGTACCCGGCGCGACTTGAGCTGGGTCAATTTCTCCTTGAGTCAACAAGCAACCCACGCAACTGGCCTCCCAAAAGCCTCCGGGGGTCTCTGCACTCAGGGTCACGGTTTCATCCTCACTGCACAACACATCCAAGGGATTGCCATCCGCATTCAACATCACAAAGTCCGCCGTTTGAGATTCAAAGGTGAACTCAATCAAAACAGTGTCCATGGCCATGAACTGGGAAGTGTCGGGCTCCTCTGGCTCCAAATTGCACAAATAGAAGAGGGTAACGGTGCCATCAAAATTGACACCTCCTCCTGAACCCGTCCATCCATTTTGGATGGTCAAATCCCAAGTTCCATCTCCCTCAAGCAATCCATTGGGAACCGTGAAACACGATTCGTAAAAACCACCTTGGGTGGTGTTCCAATTGAAAGGCCATTCCCCAAGGTTGGTTCCGTTCAAATTGAAATTGAAACCTTCGATGAAGCCGCAAGTCCCCGAGGGGTCACAAATCTGAAGGCCCATGTCCCCTGGCCAACTGCCTCCACTGGGGCTCCAATTGTTGGTCACTGAAAAGCCAAGGAGCTCCCCGTCGAATTCAAACCCCGACGAGCCCGTTTGCAAGGCCCCGAGGTTGTAATTGTAAACGATGGAGGTGTCGCAAGCATCGTCTGGAATCGCATCACAACTTCCCGCCACAGGCGGCGGCGCCAATATCTCTGGGAAATTGGCTCCAATGATGACCTGAGTGGACCCTTCAATGCACACCGAAACACTGTCGCCTTGGCCAATAATTTCGTCTCCAATCAAATAGACCAAGTCCGTTTGGGTGGCACCCTGAGGGGTAAAACTGAATCCAAGGTCCGTGATGTCGAACTCTCCTGTGTCGAATTCTGCAGGACCGATGACATCTGCAGCCGACTCGCCCTGCATTCCGACCAGCGCCGTGATCGCCAAACAGGAAGAGAAAGCACCAATGTGCATCTCAATGGCATTCGAAGTTTCATGAAGAACAACTTGCGTCACCAATTCATTGGAACTGCAGCCCGTTTGAGGGAGGTTCTCCCAACTGACCACGAATCGCCTGCACGGACTCTCTCCCAATGTGGCCGTCCGAATCTCTCCCCCATTGCTTCCAATGTAGGCGTAGGGCGCCATCACAGAATTGCTGGGCAATGTGGCGGACCCCAAGGATTGACTGGGATAATTGAACGTTCCAGAAAGCCCGGTATCAAATGTCAAAAATCCCTTCCGACTGACCTTAATCGCGAAAAAGTCGTTGTCAAAAAAACTGAAGCCAAAGGGAAGGTCAATGTTGCTGGAGAAGTTGTTGCTGAAGCTGGTCAGCAATGATCCTGAACCCAAATCCAATGGTGGCGCATAAGCAATGGAGTCCAGTGCGTATGAAGTGGTCTCTGCAGCCCGTTCAAAATCGGGCACAACCCAAACACAGCTGTCAAGACATCCAGCAGTCAATCCATCCGGCGCGTTCAAAAAACCACAATCCTCTTGACCCAAGATCTCTTGCGAAGCAGCAAGAATGGAAACAATACAGAGGAAAAGTGGACCCAACTGGGGCCGGCGGGACGTAAAGAAGCGCATGCCGAAAATTAGGCCAAAGACCCTAATCAACAGCACTCCAACTCAATCGGCACAAGTTTCACCAAACATGGACAGCAAATCCAGAATGTCATTGACCCCCACAACCCCATCGTTGTTCACGTCTCCTTCAAGTCCAACTCCGACTTCTCCAAAGTCCGCCAAAGACATCAAGAGGTCTGTGGCTCCAACCACACCGTCCGAGTCCAAGTCGAGCGTGCAGGTCCAAGACACCCAATCCGAAACGCCAAACTGACGTTCGGCCCGAATCAAAGCCATGCTTGCCAGCTCCAATCCCAATTGCCTTCCGGGAAAGTCATCTGCAGGTGGATGTATCCCCCCCCAAATCCTCGAAAGGCTGCATTGATCCGACGCGTCTCGGTAGGTCGCCCACTGCAAATCAAACGATTCAGATGGACCGTCTTCAAAGACCAGAAATTGATTTTGCGTGACAGAAAAAACCCCCATTCCACCTGGGAAATAAGGGTCTCCCGTGATGGAGGTTAAAATTTCCGCTGCGGCTCGGGAAAATGTGCTGTGCCCACTGACATAACCAGCGAAAGGTGGGGTCACAAAACTCGGCCTTTGATAAGGCCACCATTCTTCACAAAGCATCCAGCCCACACCCGCTTCATCCCATGCCGGATTGATGATGGCATCTGGGCCCAACCACGCTTTGATTTTGATGTCGCCTTCGTGCCCTCCTGCAGCCAATGGGTCTCCTGACTCAATCACCTCAATGCGCCCAGCGACCAAGGGCAACCCGCCTGGATGGTAAGAGTCCAATGTGGAATCCGAACGTTGACCCAAACTGGCCATGTAGCGCAATGCCGAAACCGGCCGGATGTAGTCGTAAAAGCCTTTGTGGGCCCAAGCCGCAATGGCTGCGTCGTGCATGGCGCCACCCAACGTCAAATACGCACGGACTGTATACCTGAGCGCATCCAACTCCTCTCCCGCTCCTTTCCACTTGGTTGTGAAGTCAGGATGGTCCATGGCTCCATTGAGCAGAACAAACCAGTGTCCCGGGGGCGTCTCACTTTCTGGACCATCGGCCCAGAACTCGGCCAATACACGCGTATAGTCACCTCTCAATACCTGATTGGCCTCATACGGCAAGCCTGTTTGAGGATTGCTGGCATGGCCAGAGGAGTAATCTCCCCCTTCGGTCCAATTGTAGAATGTATCCATGGACTCAAACGACTCTGGCCCTGTGATTCCCAAGTTGCCCAAATGTCCCGGATCAATGTCAATCATCACCCCGTCAGCCGGATCCAAGTGCTCACTCCAAAGGCCCACCAAGGCGAATCCCCAAGCATAGCCATCGGCAATCTCACCCACGGCTTCTCCCTCTCCGAACAAGGGAGGTGTGCCACAATCCAAATACACTGGCCACTCTTGACCATCCCGAACCTTCATTTCTTTCACTGAGTCGGCCAAGGAAAAAGGCTTGACTTGACCCCACTCCGCCCCCAGAAATTCAGGGGTTTCACTCAACACATTTCCCGCCTGGTCAATGAATACCGGAATGGAAAGCGGTTGCCACGCATTGGGGTCTGTCAAATCATCGTTGCCCGAACCTGCCAACTCCAATTCGGAATTGGAGGCCGCATAAACCTGATTCGCATAGTCATTGGACTCATTCGAACCGTCTTGCAAGCCAAATGCAATCAATTGATTTCCAATGTAATTGCCCAATTCGGCCGCTCCCTGGGCATAATCCGTGCTCACGTTGGTCACGTCATAGCCCAAGTCCACCATCAATTCTTCGAACAAATCGAGGGATTCTGATGCACCCGGGCTGTCAGCGAAACGATGAGTCAACAATCGATAAGCGGCATGGCTCATGGCCATCTCCTGGGCATCCTGGATGGCCATGTCCCCCTGTGGAACCGACAACAATGCTGTATCAAAAGGACAGTTGTACCCCTGCCAATCTCGTCCCAAAAACAAGGTTGTATCCAGCTGGTCGTAAGCCGCAAAGGCGTCAAAGAAGGCCACTGAACAATGGAAGAGGTTTCGAGCATGCACCGTTGGCCTGGCAAAATCGCCTCGAATGGCTTCGAGAAGGGCCTCATTCCATTGGCGAGCTACTGTGCTCTCCACCGCGACCTGGCGCGACAATTGGCTGGACGAATAAACCGTGGGCTGCAAGTCTTGAGCCCGTCCAATTCCGGACAGGACAAATGCCCCAATGACCAACCAAATCTTTCTCCAGTGAAACATTCTACTTGAATATAATCACCAACCATAACGCCCTTTTCTTTTGGGGGGCAATAGTGCAGTGGAACTTTGTTCCCGGTGAGACTCAAGTGATTTAACTCAATCCTCCTCTCCAAGTTCATCCAAGACCTTCTGCACTTCATTTTCAGTGCTTCGAAGGCGTTCTCCGCAGTATGAAATCAAGTGAGCAGCGCGCTTGACTTTTTCAGCCAAGGCATCTACCCCAATCTCATCTTGCTGAAGGGCAGCCAAGATCCCCTTCAAC
>CALKHD010000011.1 GCA_938092195.1 uncultured Flavobacteriales bacterium
CCAGAATATGGACTTGCCCGAGGCCATGGCTGAGTCGGCCTATCTCGAGCACATCGATCGCATTTCGAAGAAGAACACCTTGTATCGGAACCACATTGGAATGGGGTACCACACCACGGAGGTGCCGAGTGTGATTCGACGAAACGTTCTGGAAAATCCAGGTTGGTACACAGCGTACACCCCCTATCAAGCAGAAATCGCGCAGGGGCGGTTGGAAGCCCTGTTGAATTTCCAAACCATGGTTTGCGATTTGACGGGCATGGAAATGGCCAATGCGAGTTTGCTCGATGAGGCCACTGCGGCTGCTGAGGCCATGACCATGCTGTTCAATTCCCGCAGTCGGAAAGCGGTCAAGGAAGGGGTGAATCGGTTTGTGGCCTCAGATGAGGTCTTCCCTCAGACTTGGGCTGTCTTGCAGAATCGAGCGCATCATTTGGGCATACAGATTGAGCAGCGGCCCGAATCTGATTTGGATTTAGATGGTCAGACATTTGGACTCTTCATTCAATACCCCAGCGACAAAGGCCGTGTGGAACCTCTGAATGAAACCATTGCCAAGGCCCACGCCTTGGACATACGGGTTGTGGTTGCGACCGATTTGTTGGCCTGCGCTTTGGTGAAATCACCAGGTGAAATGGGCGCAGATGTGGTGGTGGGCAACAGCCAGCGCTTTGGAGTCCCCATGGGCTACGGAGGTCCTCACGCCGCTTTTTTTGCCACCCGTCTTGAATTCAAAAGGAACGTTCCGGGCCGCGTCATTGGCGCTTCGGTAGACCGAATGGGCCGTGTGGCTTATCGCATGGCTTTGCAAACCCGTGAGCAGCACATTCGAAGAGACAAGGCCACATCCAACATTTGCACGGCTCAAAGTCTGTTGGCTGTCATGGCAAGTTCCTATGCGGTTTACCATGGCCCCAAGGGCTTACGGGCCATCGCAGAGCGCGTCCATGCATTGGCTGTGGCGCTCGCAGAAGCGGGCAAAGCCGCGGGCATTCCTCCGGTTTATGGTCGATTCTTCGATACTGTGGTGTTTGCCATGGAGGATGTTGGAAGTGTGATTGAACGTGCCGAGCGCAAAGAGATCAACCTGCGCTATTTCCCCGATGGTGTGCATGTGGGCATTTCATTCCATGAGTGCACCTTGCCTCAAGACTTCACCGATTTGTGTGAGGTGCTTGGCTTTCAAACCGTGCCATATCCCACCCAGGAGAATGCCACCGCCCAATTGGAGGGAGTGCTGCGTTCAGTGGACTATTTGCACCACCCTGTGTTCAACAGCCACCGCTCGGAGACGGCGATGATGCGGTATTTGAAGCACCTCGAGAACAAAGACCTGTCTTTGACCCATGCCATGATTCCTTTGGGGTCGTGCACCATGAAGCTGAATGCGGCGACGCAATTGTTGCCCATAGGATGGGCCTCATTTGCCCAACTTCACCCGTTCTGCCCTCCTGCTCAAGCCGCGGGAACCAGACAGATGATTGGAGAGCTCGAACAATACCTCTGCGAAATCACGGGATTTTCGGGCATGAGCCTGCAGCCCAACAGCGGTGCACAGGGAGAATACACCGGACTGTTGGTGATCCGTGCTTTCCACGCCTCACGTGGGGAGTCTCACCGGGATGTTTGTTTGATTCCGTCTTCAGCCCATGGCACCAACCCCGCATCGGCTGTCATGTGTGGAATGAAGGTTGTCGTGGTGGGATGTGACCGTCACGGCAACATCAATTTGGATGAGCTCAAAGCCAAGGCAGAAGAGCATTCAGACCGATTGGGAGCGTTGATGATTACTTACCCCTCTACCCATGGGGTTTTCGAAGAGCACATTCTGGAAGTGACCGAAACGGTTCATGCCCATGGCGGTCAGATCTACATGGATGGCGCCAACATGAATGCTCAGGTCGGGCTCACCAGCCCCGGTCGCATTGGCGCGGATGTTTGTCATTTGAACCTTCACAAGACCTTTGCCATTCCTCATGGTGGAGGCGGACCCGGCGTCGGCCCCATTGGAGTGGCAGAGCACCTGGTGCCTTTCTTGCCTGGACATCCATTGGATGCAGTGGGAGGGGATCAGGCCATTGATGCTGTCAGTGGCGCTCCTTTTGGCAGTGCACTCATCCACCTCATTTCCTATGCATACATCCGGCTCCTGGGGCCCATTGGATTGCGAAGAAGCACAGAAGTGGCCATACTCAACGCCAATTACCTGCGTGCTGGCTTGACCGGTCATTATGAGGTTTTGTACAAAGGCAATTCTGGCAACGTGGCCCACGAGATGATCATCGATTGCCGCCCATTCAAGGCCAGTGCGGGCATCGAAGTCACCGACATTGCCAAGCGCCTGATTGATTACGGATTTCATGCACCCACAGTCAGCTGGCCAGTGGCTGGAACGCTGATGATTGAGCCCACTGAAAGCGAGTCTTTGGATGAATTGGACCGCTTCATTGAGGCCATGGTCTCCATTCGGGCTGAGATCGCGGACATTGAAGAAGGAAGGTTTGAGCGTGAGGACAACCCCTTGCGTATGTCGCCACACACGGCCGCTGAGCTTACAGCCACGGAGTGGAATCACCCCTATTCACGGGAGGTAGCGGCATATCCGGCGCCCGTGATGCGGGATCGAAAGTTCTGGCCAGCAGTGGCCCGAGTCGACAATGCGCACGGAGACCGAAACTTGGTCTGCACCTGTCCAAGCGTTGAACTTTATACAGAACCTTTGACGGCTTGAAGTGTTTCATGTGGTGCTCCTTGGTTTCGCGGACTATATTCGCCGAACGAATCCAACACCATACAGTATGAAGCACCTCTACCTGTTGGTCATGGCCGTGCTCGTTTCGAGCGTCGTCATGGCACAAGCCCCGGTCCGCGAATTTGCCGGCCGCGCCGTCACCTCCCGTTCAATGGAGGGAAACCACGTGGACTACACACGTGACATCATTTACCAGAACACATTTGGTGACTGCTCCGGCATCACGTTCACCAACGCCAACGATGCGGGTTACACCGACTACATCGACGGCATCAACTTTGAATGCACAGACGAGGGACCAAGCGGTCCTTACAACGGATGGGCTGGCGGAACTGCCAACTCTCCTTCTCCAAACCCCAACTTCACTACAGCCGATGATGGCTACGTGATGGTGGACTCCGACTTGTTCGGTGCCGAAGAGGCTTACGCTGCGGCGTGGGTGGAGAACTGCTGGTTCACCATCGACGATGCTGTGGACTTCACAGGACACCCTTTCGTGACTGTTGAGTTTGAGAACCGCTACCGTTGCTGGGACAACACCACTGACATTGAGCGTTGCTACCTCGAAATTTCTTTGGACGGCGTCAACTGGTCTGATCCAGAGACATTGGAAGAAGAAGAAGGTTACGTTGTGGTCGGTGAAGACACCGTGGCTGCCCGTTATGAGATTTTCCCCACGTTTGAGCGTGCGGATGAGACCGACAACCCAACAACCATTCGTTTTGACATCGGCGACATCGCTGGTGATGAGGCTTCGGTTTACTTCCGTTGGCGTTGGGTTGGCCAGTGGGGCTACGCTTGGATGGTGGACGACTTCGTCGCCTTCGACACCCCTGCCAATGACCTCCGCATCGCAGACTACGTGAGCTACACGGACTTCTTGACCACCGGTCTTTGGGAAGCGGCAGTTTGGCCAGAGAGCCAGTTGCCTGCCCTTGACTTGGCTGTGGCTGTTCAGGGTCTCGGTACCGAAACACAGACCAACGCCACGTTGTCTGTGTCCGATGGAGCGGGCTACTTCGAAAGCGCTGCCATGGACATTGAGTACGGATCCATTGACACATTGCGTGTCTTGGGATGGGAAGCTCCTGGCCAAGGTTCTTACCAGTTCGATTACACCGTGGCTGCAGACAGCACCGATGAGTACCCAGAGGACAACGTTGCAACTCAGGCCATCGAAGTGGTGGAGAACCAGTACGGTCGCGACAACGGAACGTTTGTGGGCCAAACCCCAGCGGACGGTACAGTGGACTTCATTGCCGGTGTTCCTTTTGACGCTGTGGAGGACTTGACCATTTACGCCATCGACGTGGCCATTATGGATGGCTCTGACGTGGGCGCAGAAGTGGTTTGTCACCTGTTTGACTGGGTGGCTTGGAACGATGGTGGCGGTCAGTACGACGGCTTGATTGCCACTTCTGAGGAGGTGTCCATTGAAGCGGACTTCTTGAACAGCGGTGACGGAGAAGTGTCTTGGTACACCTTCGCATTGGAGGAGCCTTACACCGTTCCTGCAGGAGAGGCTGTGATGGCTTGCTTCGAGCACTTGGGTGGCGACAACGTTCAGATTGGAACAAGCATCCCACAGTACGATCAGACGGTCTTCATTTACGGTCCCTTTGGATCAGGAAGCGCATATGATTGGTACTTCACCACCAACTGTCCCATGGTTCGCTTGAACTTGGATGAGAATGCAGAGACCACCATGAGCGTGGACAACCTCGCTGGCGAAGGCTTTGAGTTGGGACGGGCTTACCCGAACCCTGCTACTGGAAGCGCCCGTGTGGATTTCACCCTCGATGCTGCTGCAGAAGTGACTTTTGAAGTGACCACCTTGACTGGAGCCATTGTGCGCCGCATGGACCTCGGCACGCAAGCCGCAGGCACACAGCGCGCAGTCCTCAACTTGGAAGGCCTCACAGCGGGCATGTACACCTACACCATCATTGTGGATGGAGCACGTGCTACACGCAAGCTGGTGATCAAGTAATTCGATCACGTTCAATGAAACATCAAAGGGGGCCTTCGGGCCCCCTTTTTTGTTGTCCATTCGTCATTTGTTGAGGGAGTGGATGAGTCGTCTTAATTTGCGGCCACTACGATGAAGAACATTTTCACCCTTGCCGCCTGCGTGCTGGCACTTCAAGTCTCGGCCCAGCAGGGCGCGCACACTCCAAGAACAGCCACTTCACATGAAGTTGAGGCCAGCCGTCTCCTCGGATTACAGGAGGTTTCTCGTGCTGAGGCCTCCTCCCTTCGTGGCGGTGGTTCTACGGTGGTTTTCTTTGAAGACTTCGCGAATGGTTTCGCTGGAAACAATGGCGTCGGTCCAATTACCGTTGAAGACACCAGCCCAGAAACGACCATTTGGCAGTACGTCCAGGCAGAAGGCGATGGCATTTACCAAGATGGCACAGCTTCAGGCGTCCAGCCTCCAGCCGGTGAGTTCAGCACCAACATTGGTGGCCTGAACAGTGAGTCAGCGGCCAATGGCTGGATGATTTTTGACTGCGATTACTACAACACTCCGGTCGCCAGTGGCGTTGAAGATGTGGGGGGATTCTTGAATTTGCCCACCTTGGATTTGTCTGGATTGGAGAGCGTTGTGATCACATGGGATCAATACTTCCGTTACTGCTGCTTCTCATTCATGCCCTTGTTTGTAGAGGTGAGTGTGGATGGTGGTGAGAATTGGACTTCATTTGAAGCCGGAGGCTCGTTTATTCCTTCGGCCAACGTGGCCAGTGCCAACCCGCTGATCACAGGATTGGACATCAGTTGTATTGCCGCTGGCGAGTCTGAGGTTGACGTTCGGTTTGCTTACAAGCAAACGGGACCCAACGCATCCAACTACACCCACTACTACTGGGGCATCGATGACATCAGCATCACAGCCAACCCTGTTGCGAATGAGCTTGAATTGGTGCAGTTGACCAATGGAGACGTTTACCTCTTGTTCGAATACCGGGTTACACCGATGGCGCAGGCCATTCCAGAGGCAGATGGAGGTGTTCTCGCTGGTGTTCTTTACCGGAACAGGGGTTTCCTCAATCAAGAAAACTGCTTGATCACAGTGGACGTTTTGGATGAGACCGGAGAGGTGTTGAGCACCACCGTCACCGAGCCGTTCACTGCTCCGTCTTTTGCCAACAACGACAATTGCCCTGCCAACCCGCAGGACACTTTGTACATCGCCACAGGTTGGGAGCCAGAAGCAGAAGGGCTCTACACTTTGCGTGCAACGATGAGCAGCGACAGTGTTGCGGATGCAGGCAGCCTGACCATGGACATGGAATACACCGAATGTGAGTTTGGCCATGACAACCCTGCAGAATTGGACGTGGAACTCGGCCCCCGTTTCGATGACGAGAATGACTTCTTTGAGCCCACAGGTTATGGCAACCGTTACACCTTCCACAATGAAGGGACAACAGTTTACGGATTGGCGGTGGCCTTTGGCCCCAGCACTTCGACGGGCGTAGACTTTGAAATTCGTTGGATGGACCAAGATCCAGAATTGTCGTTGGCAGATGCTCCTTATGAGTTTGCCGAGTTCACTTCAGATGCCAACTGGGCGGGAACGGCTGCGAATCCAGTGTACTACCCCCTCGCTTTTGAAGATGAAATCGAGGTTTCTGTGGAGGGGCTGGCGTCACCTGGCTTTTATGCGGGAGCAGTCATCACTGAGTTTGATTACGAAGACCTTGAATTGACGGTCTTGGGCAACGGCAACTCAGACACCGACAACAGCACCATCATTTATCAGCAAGCTGGAAGTGGCGAGTTCGTTTGGTTCACTGCTCAAACGGCGACACCAGCGGTCCGATTGATCACTTGTCCTGTTGTGAGTGTGGACGTGATTGGCGCATACAATGGTGTTCACCTTCAGGGGAACTACCCCAACCCAACAGCTGGGGAGACCCGGTTCGCGTTTACCTCAGATTGGGGAGGAGACTTCATGATCGAGTTGCGTGACCTTCAGGGTCGATTGGTGGATGTTTTGGATTTGGGGTCCCGTCCAGCGGGTGAGCATACCGTTGTGTATGATGCTTCGGCCTTGTCTGACGGCATGTACACATACTCCTTGTTGACGGGGGATGCCCGGGTGACCAAGAAGATGCGCGTCCAGCATTGATTCTTTTCGTGCAAATGCACTGGCGGCCCGCTCCCATCATGGGGGCGGGCCGTTATCTTTCGGGCCATGCCGAAGTCAACCCATGGCGGATGGAAAGGATGGATCGCAAAGCCATTGGCATTGCGCGTCCAGAAGGACGATTGGGACCGCAGTGCTGACCCTGTTCGGGCGCAGGCCAAGGTTTTGGCTTCTTTGCTTCAATCGTCTGTGGATACCGTGTTTGGTCAAGACCATGGGCTTGCATCTGTGGCGGCCATTCAGGATCCAGCGCAGCAGGCGAAGGCCTTTCGGGAAGCCGTTCCCGTTCGGGATTATGAGGGCTTGAGGCCCTACGTCGATCGTGTGGTGGCTGGCGAACCCGATGTTCTGTGGCCGGGGTTGCCCAAGTATTTCTGCAAGACCTCTGGGACCACTTCGGGGGCCAAATACATCCCGTTGACCGAGGACAGTTTGCCCAATCACATTGGTTCGGCGCGACGCGCTCTTCTTCATCATGTGGCCAGGACAGGGGCAGCTGAATTTGTAGGGGGGAAGATGATCTTTTTGCAAGGCAGTCCAACCCTGACCGAAACCTCAGGCGGGGTTCCACTGGGCAGGTTGAGCGGCATTGTGGCCCATCACATCCCCCAGTATTTGCAGCGCAACCGCTTGCCCTCTTGGGAGACCAACACGATTGAAGACTGGGAGACGAAAGTCGATGCCATTGTGCGTGAAACGGCGGGTGAAGACCTGCGGTTGATCAGCGGAATTCCATCCTGGGTTCAGATGTATTTCGAACGATTGCTCGAGCATACGGGGGCCAAAAATGTGCTGGAGGTGTTCCCCAATTTCTCTCTGTTTGTATTCGGGGGGGTCGCCTATGGCCCTTATGCAGAGCGCTTCAAAGAGCTCATCGGAGGGGATGTGCCCCGTGTGGAACTTTATCCAGCCAGTGAAGGATTCATTGCCTACCAGGACGGAGGGTCGGAAGAGGGGTTGCTGGTGAATGCCCAAGACGGGTTGTATTTGGAATTCATACCCGTCGGTGAATACGGACAGGACAATGCCCGTCGATTGGGGCTTGGTGAGGTGGAATTGGGGGTCAATTATGCAGTCGTGGTGACGTCCAATGCCGGTTTGTGGGCCTACGATTTGGGAGACACGGTGCGCTTTGTCTCCTTGGCGCCGGCGCGAATCTTGGTGACGGGCAGGGTCAAGCACTTCACCAGTGCCTTTGGAGAGCATGTCATCGCGGAAGAGGTAGAAGGGGCCATGGCTTCGGCTTCAGAGCAATGGGGGGGTCAGGTGGTGGAATTTCATGTGGCGCCTCAAGTGTCTCCGAGCGATGGACTGCCCTACCATGAATGGTTGGTGGAATTTGCAGAGAAGCCTCGGGATTTAGAACAGTTTGCAGGGGCTTTGGATTTGGCATTGCAAGAACGAAATCCTTATTACCGGGATTTGGTTTCGGGTGCAGTTCTTCGTTCTGCAGTGATGACGGTTTTGCCGCCGGGGGCATTTCTCAATGCCATGAGCAAGCGGGGAAAATTGGGGGGACAAAACAAAGTGCCGCGTTTGGCCAACGACCGAACCATGGCCAATCAATTGACGGATCATGGCCAATAGAAAAGGAAGCTGTTTGGTGGGCGTTGTCGGAGGAAGTGCCTCCGGGAAAGGAACTGTGGTGAGCCGCTTGTTGAGCCATTACGGCGACCGAGCCGCTGTGCTTCGCATGGACGATTACTATCGCCCGCTTGAGGATGTTCCCACAGATGGCGAAGGCGAACCCAATTTCGACGTCCCAGGTGCCCTCGATTTGGAGAGGCTGTCCAGGGACCTCGACGTCTTGAGTTCGGGACAAGACTTGCGCATCCAGAGTTACACTTTCAATCAACCAGGTGTTTTGCCGGAGACCCTGCTGATCCCCGCCTGTCCAGTGGTGTTTTTGGACGGGCTGTTTTTGCTGTGTGATGAGGGAGTGAGGAACAGATTGGACTTGACTGTGCTCATTCACGCCACACCCGAGACCCGCTTTGAACGGCGTTTGGCCAGGGACCAAGTGGAACGGAGTGTGCCCCCAGACATCATCCGATACCAGTGGGACCACCATGTGAGGCCCGGGGATTTGAAATACCTCGATCCCGTGGCCCATCTTGCCAATGTTGTCGTCAACAACAACCAACAAGCCGAGCCAGACTTGAGTGAGACCCTCTCGGCCATTGATCAACTTCTTTCTACCTGAACCATGCCCTCCACCTTCTTTACCCTTCCCACTTGCAAGACCTGCCAAAGAATTGAAGCCGATCTGTCCCCGGCGGATCACGGAGCTGTGGTGTGTGACATCAAATCTGAAGGCATCACTCCGGAACAGTTGGATGCCATGAAGGCCCATGCTGGGAGCTATGAAGCCTTGTTCAGTCGCCGCGCCATGAAGTTCCGGTCCATGGGACTGGCCGATCAAGACCTGGGTGAAGCCGACTATCGCCGGTTGATTTTGGAAGAGTACACCTTTCTGAAGCGGCCAGTTTTGCTGACAGACTCAGGCGCATATGCCGGGTCTGCCAAAGCTTCTGTTGAAGCGGCTCGGGCGGCTTTGAAAGGCTGATTCAAGACCATTGAAACGACTTCTGGCACACCTCGCCCTGCTGATAGTGGCGCTGATTTACGGGGGGAATTACCTCGTGGCCAAAGGCCTCATGCCTGACTTGGTGGGCCCCAGCGGTTTCATTGTTTTGCGGGTGACGGGGGCCTTGTTTTTGTTT
>CALKHD010000012.1 GCA_938092195.1 uncultured Flavobacteriales bacterium
CAACGTGAAATGATGAGGGGCTCGGTGCCGCTGTTGGTGACTGTGAATTCACAAGTGCCATTGGCTCCTTGCTGAATGGTGCCGTAGTCGTGCACATCCTTGTCCAATGCAATGGCTGGACCTGTGACCACTTCTTGAGCGGCGCCCAAGGAAACAATGCCCAACATCAAGGCACATGCTGCGAAAAATTGCTTCATAACGAATGTTTGTTCTGTTGTTTGAGGTTGAAGATAGCAAAGAAAGAAAACCAAACAGGCAACCAAGGTCACCACCTGTGATTTCGTTCACATCCTTTCATCAAAGGTGATGCCAAAATTCCTCGAATTCAGGTCATAAAAAAGGGCCGCTTCAAGGCGGCCCTTTCCAAGTCTATGTCAAGTCTCGAATCAGAGGCAAGTCTGACCAAAGGAACTCAAGAACTGGAGCAAGTCAGCCGTTGCCACTGCCCCGTCGTTGTCGAGGTCAGCTGGGCAATCGCTGCCCGTGTCTTCAAACACACAAGAGTTGTCGTCCACGTTGGCGAGTGGGTTGTAGTTCGAGGCATTCTCGTAACGGCATCCCTCCAGGATAGCCGTGGCGCAAGAACCATCGTCTGTGGTGGCGTATGGGTTGAACTCAATGAAGTTTGGATCGGTGCAGCCGTTGCAAGACTGACAAGAACCATCGTCCACATTGGCCATCGGATCGAAGTTGCAAGCCGTTGCGTCGGTGCAACCGCTGTACTGACAAGCCAAGCTCAAGTCACAGGGGCTCGAGAAGTTGTCCGCCGAGGGGTCTGCGCAACCCACTGGGAAATTGGCCAAAGGCGCTGCCCACAGGAACGACCCATCATCCGTTACAGGAATGGGAGACTGCCAGTATTGGCCGTTGCCCACCATGGGAATGATGTTGCCGAGGGCAGATACTGTGATGTTGTCTCCACAGATTCCAAATGACACTGTAGATGCCAATGCAGCGAGGTCAGCCAACAGTCCGGTCGGGTCTGTGATTCCTGCCAGCGTCAATGGCGCTGCCCCATCACCCACAATCACACCGTTGATGCTGACATTGGGGTTCACACCACCAGCAGCTTCACAACCGGCTGCAAACGCTTCGTTGGCAGTGCCTGTAAGGGTCAAACCGACCAGCCAAAGGGTTTCAGAGCCCGTTGGAATGGTGCTGCTTTCGAGGTAGTCACACGATCCGTCCTCTAAAGTAGCGGTGTTGTCATAGTTGCAAGCCATTGGGTCGGTGCAACCTGCAGCAATCGCATCACCTGCACAGTTGAACCCTGGCGCTGCGAACGTGCAAGAACCGTCGTCAGACGTGGCAAGGGCGTTGTAGTTGCAAGCTTCCGAATCGGTGCAACCAGGGCCAGCACTCGCCAAGCCCAAAATTCCCGCCAATCGTGGCGCTGAATAGCCCACAATGGTGTCACAGTAGGCGCGACCCTCGAGAGGCCCCATGTTGGGGTTGAGGGTCAATTGTGTTTGGACGATTGTGGTGCCATTCGCAGCATCGACCAATTCAGTGGTGGCCACATCCCACCATTGCCATGGAGCTCCATCTCCTGTTTGGGTAGCACTCCCTCCAACATAATCATTCAAGACTGGATATAACCCGTCCCATCCTTGGTTTCCATTGGCGATTGCTCGGGCCGAGAACACATCAGTCAATCCTAAACTTTGGAATACGGCATTGTTGTTGGGCGCCATCTGGGCGTTGATTTCAGCATGAATATCAAATGCCCCACTTACTGAAACGACTTGCTCATTTGTTGTAGGAACAATGAGGATATCCGTCGTGTAAGGAGCAAAAGCATCGTGCGGACTTTGGAAAGAAATCATTGCAGGGTCACCAGCGTCGAGCCAGTTCAAATCACCCAAAGCGCCACCCAAATTGACTTGGAAAGACACGTCGCTGCTGTAACCTGGGTGGTTTGCGATGCATGAAGGAACAGCAACTGGAATTTCTGGACCAAAATATCCCGGAGGGAAATTGGTGTTGGTCGTAGCCTCTGGATCTCCATTGATTCCTTCCACCACCATTGGCACATTCGTACCACTGCCTGTGGGATCCCACCAGAACTTCTCAATTGGTGCGCCGCTGTCATCAAATATGATGTCGTTGTAATCCGAAATTGTGGATGCAGCATAGCTGACATAGCCTCCAGTTCCTTCACCCAAATAGCCGATGCTGTTCGAATCGATTCCGTACGGATTCATTTGTTCAGCAGCTGTCATCCGGAAGTAACGCACAGCCGTTCGAGCGTCCTGGACACCTCTGTAAGCAGCATTGATGAGTTGAAAGGTTCTTTCCTGTTGTGTCGCCGCGAGCGGGTTCCATCCCAAACGGTAGTCAATGGAAGCGACAACATATCCCATTTTGGCGTAGCGAGTGCAAAGCTCGACTGCAGTCGAGTCGTTCTTGTTGCCCACTGCACTTCCGTTCAAATATTGAGGAAGGAAGTTACCAGTGTGGATGTAGATGATCAACGGACGTTCGGTTTCCGTGTCACCTGCTGGTTCGTAAATGTCGCATGCGAGCGGCTGAGCAGCTGGGGCCGCACCTTGCAGAAGGGGAAGAACTGTCACGTTCGAGCCGTAAACCACATCAGTGGTAACGTTGACGTCTGTGAAGACCTCATTGATGTAACGCACTTGAGCGTCCAACTGACTGAAAGCCAGAAGACCCAAGGCGAGGGTGAGAAACTTTTTCATAGGTTAAAAATGTTTGGACCGAAGATAGCACAAACCACACGAAATAGTGTGCGAACCACACCATTTCGTCGATAAAACCACACTACGTATCGATAAGTGGGGCTGACGGCAAGAATGTGTCAATTGACGTCCAAAGCGAGACTCAAGTAGGCCAAACGGCCCACGGTGGGACCCCCATACGTTTCGATGTGCTCGTTCCTTAACAAATTGCTGGCTCCCGCCTTGAAGGTCAAGCCTGGACCGTCAAACTTGTAGTTCGCTTGGACATCGAGAAGGTCGTAACTGGGGACAAAACCAGTAAACTGCGGAGACCCCTCAAACACAAACCCCTGAACCCAACGGTAATTCAATCCAAAGCCCCATTTATCCTTGTCACGTCCATCTAACCCACGGGCAGTGAGTCCAACGTTGTATTTGTGCTCAGGGGTGTTGAATGCGGGGATGATGGGATCATCTTCGTCAGTCTTAACAAGCTTGTTCCAGCTGTAATTGCCGTTGAGGGTGAAGTGATCGTCAATGAAGTAATTGAATCCAAGGGATGCGCCTTGGGTTTGAACTTCGTTTTGGCTATTTGAAGCATATCGGTATGCCTCCACTCCCCCCAACTGCCTGATTGTGATATCACCAGAGGTCTGCTCGATAAATGTCAGGTCGAGTCCGAAATTGTAGCCAATAAAATCCTCGTACCAACTCTTGTATACGTTGGCATCCAAGTACAGTTTATCGGACAATGTCGTGCGATAGCCGAATTCCACTGTTTGTACTTGCTCTGGACGTATCGGTGAGATGTTAAAATATTCCAATAAGCCTTCGTCCTTATACAAATTTGCACCACTGGCACTGGCTCGATAATCTTGGAAACTCTCAATCGTAACGAGACCTTCTCTACCTTCTAAGTTCCCGACCAACGTAGCTGGTCCAACATCAAGAAATAAATATTGATCCGCCAGAGTCGGATTTCTCAGGGCCGAACTAAAGCTAAACCTCACAAAATCTGTGTTATTCGGAGTCCAAACGAGCGAAGCTGCCGGTGACCAAAGAGGCATGAAATTTTGGTTGTAGTCGAGTCTTACAGTCGCTGTCGAAATCACCTTGTCAGAAAAAAAGCGACGTTTTATCCCAGCGTAAGCGCCTAACTCCCAGTTGCGAATTGATACACCTCCAGTATCACTAAAAATCGTCCCGTCTGAATCAGGATTGTATTGACGATAATTCGCACCTAAACGAATTTCGTCTACCCACCATGGCTGAAACAATTTTTCGGCATGCAAATGGGTGAGTGCAGACTTATCCGAAAACTTTGTTCCTCGCTCTGTCGGATTGTTCCTGCGTGTAGTGTAGTGTTCAAATAATTGGCGGAAACGTTCGCTGTCTGCAGTAGCATGACCGGATGGAGAGTCAATGATTAAGTCTTGGAATAAATCACCCCCGCCATCGCTCGTGAGCTGCTCCACTGAGCTGTGCCATTCTGGAAAAAACTGGGCATTTTGTTCTTCCCACAATTTGATTGAGTCCTCAGGAACAAAATAAGCATTTTGCCAATACAAGAATGTACCATCGTCGGCAAAAACAGAATCAACAAACGTTACCGGTGCAGGATATGTCTCTTCAATTTGAGGGTCAATCTCGGCATTCCAGAAAGCCAGGTACACTCTTGCCCAGTCTTTGTCTGACCGCAGACTATCCTGGATTCTCAGCGCAGTTGCATACGGATCGTAGCTGTTGCCAGCATCTTCAGACGTGCGATAAGCACGTATGAACCAGCTCCCTTTCTTCCGCAACTCCACTTTGTGCTGGTAAAATTCTATGTCTCTGAGACTAAAGCGGTTGTCTCCCTGGTATACCGTGGTTCCTCGTCCCATGTTAAATCCATAGATCAATTCCGGGCTCTCGTATTTCTTTTCAGGTTGCAACCGCCAATGACCGCTCATGCTCACCTTCACATTATTCGTATTGTAATCGACAAGATCAACTTCTCGATATCCAGGACGATTAATCAAGCCTATGTATTCAGTTGAGCCCTCCGTGCTGCCGCTAAAATCTAAAACTTGAGAATATTCATCCCCGTAAATATTCACGGCATCAAATCTGCCTGAAAAAGAATCTTCAAGCCAGCTCGAATCCACGGGGCTGTAGTTCGTGGCCTCCCAATCGTAAGCTGAAAACGCAAACACGTTGAATTTGTAGGCGAAGACCGCATCTCCGTCCTTGTTGTCGATAACTTGAGCCCAGCGGAGGCCGCCTTCAAACAAATTGCGCTCTCCCATCCTGTACGACACATTGAGGCCGTCGAAAACGAATGGGTCCTTGGTTTCCATGTTGATCACCCCATTGAAGGCCCCTGGTCCGAAATAAGCCGAGCTCGCCCCGGCCACAATCTCGACCGATTTCACATCGAGGTCAGGCGCACCTAGGAAGTTGCCCAGCGAAAAGTTCAATCCTGGACTTTGGTTGTCCACGCCATCGATGAGTTGAAGCGAACGAACCGGGGACGTGCTATTGAATCCGCGGGTGTTGATGATTTTGAAACCCAATGACGCACTGGTCAGGTCTACTCCTTTCAAGTTACCAAGCCCTTCATAGAAATTGCCACTTGGCGCTTCTTTGATTGCCAACACATCCATGGACTCCACAGTCAGAGGTCCTTGCTTCTGACGCTCGTCAATGCGGGAGCCCACCACTTCAGCTTCTTCCATCAGAACGGCATCGGGCTGAAGCACGGCACGCACCTCATCGGCTGCGCTCTTGACCTCCACGGTCAACATGGCATACCCAATGAAACTCACATTGATTCGAACGGGCAACGATGGCACCTCCAGTCGGAAGCGGCCATCAAAATCAGTTGAAGTACCCATGGTACTTCCCTGGACCAGAACACCTGCCGCAAAAACGGGATCTCCTGTGTCCCCGTCAATCACTTGACCGCGAATGACTTCTTGGGCCACTGGCGCAGCCAATGCTGCAAAAAAGAACACACACAGAAGAGAAAAGCGGAGTCGCAAAATGCACATGGTCTGGGCGAATCGAGGGTAAATCCCCCGCCTAAAACGTCGGGGGCGCGGCAATATGCGACGAAATCACGTCGGATTCACCGATGAAATTCGCACGAGGAATTCACCATCCAGCTCCACCACGTCGCCATTCCTGAGTTTGCGGCGTTTTCGCGATTCCAACTCTCCGTTGACTTTAACACGCTCCTCTTCTACAGCCCACTTGGCCTCTCCACCTGTGGCACAAAGGCCCGTGGCCTTTAAAAGTTGCAACAAGTCAATAAGAGGGGTTTTCAGGGAGAATTCAATCTCTTCCACCATCAGATCAAATCTGGATAAGAAGAGGGGTCACCTTCAGCGACCATGGCATAAGCCTTCTCAACAATGTCTTCGTGGGATGGCTTGGAGAAATAATCCCCATCGGTCCCATAAGCGGGCAAATGCGGAGCGGCAGACAAGGTTTCTGGCGCAGCGTCCAAATGCTGCCATAACTCTCCAGTAGAGAGGCTTCGTTCCATCATGTAGGCCGACGCTCCCCCAGGCACATCCTCGTCCACAAAGAGAACACGGTGCGTTCGGGAAACACTGTCGGCAATGGTTCCATTCAAATCAAATGGCAACAAGGTGCGGACGTCGATCAACTCCACCTCCACATCAAATTCAGAAAGCGTCTTCGCAGCCTGCACACACAAATTGAATGTGCTGCCGTAAGAGACCACAGTCAAGTCGCTCCCCTTTCTCACCACTTCCGGAATGCCAAGCGGCACTTTGAACTCCCCCAAGTTGGAAGGCAAGCGCTCCTTGCTTCTGTATCCATTGAGGCACTCCACCACCAACGCGGGCTCTCCTGCCGACATCAGCGTATTGTACATCCCTGCAGCCTCTGTCATGTTTCTCGGCACGCAAACGTGCATCCCGCGCAAACTGTGCACGATGGCCCCCATGGGGCTTCCCGCATGCCAAATCCCTTCCAATCGGTGACCTCGGGTCCGCACGATGAGCGGTGCGCGCTGGGTCCCGGCACTTCTGTAGTGCACGGTGGCCAGGTCGTCCCGCATGATCTGCAAGGCGTAATAGAGGTAGTCCAGGTATTGAATTTCTGCGATGGGCCGCAATCCGCGCATGGCCAAACCGATGCCCTGCCCCATGATGGTGCATTCACGAATTCCAGTGTCGGCCACTCGGTCCTTTCCAAAGGCCTCCTGCATGCCCTCCATGGACTGGTTTACGCCACCAATTCGCCCAGTGTCTTCCCCGAAAGTCAACAACTCGGGGTGCTTCTCGAAGAGGGCCTTGAAGTTTTCTCGCAACACAATGCGACCGTCGACCTCCTCACCTTGATCGAACTCAGGTTCGACCGGAGCCACCTCGAGGGCATCGAACTCTCCTGCAGCGTGCAACTGGCCTCCAAACAGCTTTCCGCAACGCGTTTGCTGTACTTCGAGCCACCTTCTCAATGCCGTCCTGGGCTCAGACACCTCTCCTGCTGTGGCATGCAAAAGGCGGCGCACGGCCACGTGCACATCGCGCCGAATCGGATCGGTCAAGCTGGCCAATGCCTCGGCGCTCTCCATTCCATTGGGAACCGCTTTCAGCAATTCAACGGCGGTGTCTCGCTCTCCATCCAAAGCCGTCCTCACCCCCTGCCACGCGGCTTTCTGTTCCAACCGAACGGCTTTCTTGGTTTCTGTGCGAATGGCCTCCAGCTCAGCGGTCGTCGCTGCGCCCTCCATTTCCAAGAATCGGCCCAATTGAAGGATGCAATCATACTCTTGCGCCCAAGCCAGCCTCTCCGGCGTTTTGTACCGTTCGTGCGACCCACTTGTGCTGTGGCCTTGCGGCTGGGTGCATTCTTCAACGTGCACCAAAACAGGCACGTGGCGTTCTCGGCAAATCTTGGCAGCGCGCTCATAAGTCAGAAGCAAAGCTGGATAGTCCCATGCCCGGACCTTCATGATCACCATTCCTCCTCCGGGCAATTCAGCCTCGGCTTCGGCCAAAGCCACCCCTCCATCTCCTGCTCCGCCAGGTTCTGAACCATAGGCCATACCCGCCAGGGCTTGGGAAATGCTCTCTCGTGCTGTCTGGTACTTCTTGGGAACGGAAATGCCATACCCATCGTCCCAAACGCTCATGCACAAGGGAACCCCCATGACTGCCGCAGCATTCATGGTTTCCCAAAACAGTCCTTCTGAAGTAGAGGCGTCTCCAATGGTTCCAAAGGCGACTTCATCCCCTCCTTGGCTGAAGTTCTTGACCTTAAATCCGGCCTTTTTCATGGCCTTGCCCTGCGCCCGAAAGTGCTTGCTCGCGTGGGCCAAGCCCAGCAAACGAGGCATCTGCCCCGCTGTCGGTGACAAATCAATGGAACTGTTGGGCTGTTTGGTCAAGTTCAGCCAGTGGCCATCGGGGCCCACCGTGGCAGACCCAAAATGTCCATTCATCTGCCGCCCCGATGTCATGGGCTCACGCTCAGAATCGGTGTCGGCATACAACTGGGCGAAATATTCTTGGACCGACAAAAGGCCCAAAGCCATCATCAGCGTTTGATCTCGGTAGTATCCACTCCTAAAATCGCCGGGGCGAAACTGCCGAGCCAAGGCCAACTGGGCCAGCTCTTTGCCATCACCAAAAATGCCAAACTTGGCTTTTCCAGTGAGGACTTCTTTCCGACCAAGGAGAGAAGCCTCTCGGCTGATGCAAGCCAATCTGTAATCGTGGAGGGCCACCTTGCGAAGGTCCTCTCCTGTTTCGAGCGCGAGTCGTTGTCCCATGGGCGTTGATGGTGCCGCGCGAAGTTACCTCAAGGAGGAATTACCCCGCTTCTCCCTGAATGGCCCTCCAAAGCCGGTCTTTCAAGCCATCGACACCTTCACCGGTCACGGCGCTGAAGTAATGGTGCTGCAGTTTTCCCATGGATTCGGTCACCTCGCTTCTCAACTCCTCATCCAACAAATCGCACTTTGAGATGGCCAAAACCCGGTCTTTCCCCAACAGTTCCGGGTTGTATTGCTCCAATTCAGCCAGCAGAATGCGGTAGGCCTTTTCAATGTCATCGGCATCTCCCGGTACCATGAACAAAAGCACTGAATTGCGTTCGATGTGACGCAAGAATCGAAGCCCGAGTCCACGTCCTTCATGGGCGCCTTCAATGATGCCTGGGATGTCAGCCATCACAAAGCTTCTGGCATCGCGGTAGGCCACCATGCCCAAGTTGGGCCTCAGGGTGGTGAAAGGATAATCGGCAATTTCCGGCTTGGCTGCGCTCACCACACTCAGAAGGGTGGATTTCCCGGCATTGGGGAAGCCCACCAAGCCCACATCAGCCAGAAGCTTGAGTTCCAGAACCCGCCACAATTCTTGACCATCCTCGCCCGGCTGGGCGTATCGCGGCGTCTGGTTGGTTGGCGATTTAAAATGGTCATTGCCCAAGCCGCCTCGGCCGCCGGCCACCATGACCCATTCTTGGGCGTCTTCTGTGATTTCACCCACAACTTCTTGCGTGTCGGCATCGCGGATCACCGTTCCAATGGGAACATCCACATATTCGTCCGCTCCATCTGCTCCATGGCGGTGGTTGCCGCTTCCTGCGCCGCCATGGCCCGCTTTGATGTGCTTGCGGTACTTGAGGTGAAGCAGCGTCCAAACCTGAGGATTTCCTCGAAGAATCACATGGCCACCCCGCCCTCCATCTCCGCCATCGGGACCGCCTTTGGCCGTGGTCCTGTCGCGGTGCATGTGGGTACTCCCCGCCCCTCCTTTGCCGGAACGGCAGCAGAGTTTGACGTAGTCAACAAAATTCTCGTTGGACATAAATCAGGTCAATAAATCAGCCCAAACCCTCCAGGGCTTGGCTCAACCGACCAAAAATGTCCTCAATGCTTCCCATTCCCTCAATCCCATGGTATTTGGATTGACTGCGATAGTGGTCCGCGACAGGGGCAGTCTGCTCATTGTAGACGTTGATTCGATTTTGAATGACCGTTGGATCCGCGTCATCCGCTCGTCCGCTCGTGGCTGCCCTCCCTGCCAAACGCTCTTTCAGCTCATCCTCTTCAACTTCCAAGGCCAGCATGGCGGTGATGGAATGCCCTTTGGACTCCAAAAAGCGGTCCAAAGACTCGGCCTGCGCCCCTGTTCTGGGGAACCCATCGAAAATGAACCCCTTCGCATCTGGATGCCCATTTGCGGAATCTTCCAGCATCTGAATGGTCACGTCATCTGGCACCAATTGACCCGCATCCAAATAGGACTTGGCCAACTGGCCCAACTCTGTATTCCCTTTGATGTTGGCCCGAAAAATGTCTCCGGTAGACAAATGGACAAACCCAAAGTGGTCAACGAGCAAAGCACTCTGGGTGCCTTTTCCCGCGCCCGGAGGGC
>CALKHD010000013.1 GCA_938092195.1 uncultured Flavobacteriales bacterium
GAATTTCGGAATCCACAATCACAATGTACTGCCCACGGCAAGCAGGGGCCTCTGTGATCAGAGAACATGGAGGATGTAGACTGTTAGCAAGGAAGAGCTGCACTTGAGATGATCCTACGGGAAGACTCTCAATGCAAACTAACTCTATGCCAGCTTCAAAATTGATACACAATTGGTACATTGTGTTATGCAGGAGCGGTTGCTGATGGCAGTACGAGACAAGGCTGGGATTCCGATCCGGAATCGTGGGGATTGTGAGGTGTTGTCAGATTTGATTTTAGAGGTCACCGATGAATTCATCAGCTACAATACGTTGCGGCGTCTTTATGGCATGGCCAGTGCAGTGAAACCCAGGCGGCAAACCTTGGATGTTTTGGCGGCCTTCTGCGGATTTTTGGACTATCAGGAATTTTGTTTGTCTTCATCTGTGGTTGCGCGCTGGAAGGCCTCGGAGAAAATGTTCTTCTTGCTCGATTCAGGTGCGGTTCCGGACATTTTAGATGCCGTGGAGTCCGCTTCTGATCATGCTGAGAGAATGGACTTGCTCATTCAATTGTCTCGTGAGTTCTTGCTGACAGGACAACAAGAGAAGTTTGCGGGTTTGTTCGATTCGAGCAGCTTTCAAGTCTTGGGCTGGGAGTATTCGCATCAGCTCCACTTTGGAACTGCGGTGGGGTTGTTGTTCAGAAAGATTCAACTGCGTGAATGGGAATTGCTGGACAACCTCAACTTTTTGGAATGTGTGTATTCCACATTTGTGGACTATCCCAACCTGAATGGTTTTTACGGCGAATGGACAGATTTGGTCAGGAAGAAGAGCCGGGCTGCGGATGTAGATGTATTCGCGAAATGCATCCATGGATTCCGGGCTTTTTTAAACCAGGAGGCGCTGCCCTTATTCGATTGGCCAGATGCCTTGATTCAAGGGTTGCACCCCATCCTGAGGAGCCGGGTATTTGCTGTGAATTGCATGGCTGGGGAGTCCGATTTTGATGGGCTTTGGAAGCGGATTCATGGTTCGGCCAGAAAACAGTCTCCAGTGTCCATCCTATGGATCCATGAGATTTCATTCTTCGCACTCATCTCAGGAAACCGGGATTTGATCAAATGGCTCATCGAGGACTTGAGCTTTGAAGACAAGAATTTGGTCTATTTCGAATTTCATCACCGCCACCTTTTTCTCTTGGTGCATTTGGCACATTTGGTGCTCAACGGGCATCACTCCAAGGCGCGTGAAGTAGTGAGTCAATTTGATTTAATGCAAATCAGAATCGGATACCGTGAATTTGTCGAATTGATTTGGCTTCGATTGACCTCGGAATTGGACATGCCCATTGACCGAGCTGCAATGGAATCCTTGCGGGTCGGGTTGAATTATCCGCGGCTGTCCAAAGGTTGGTTGGACAGTTACTGTGGTTGATTCCCGCTGGGAAAAGAGCTTGTGCAACCTGACTCACATTGGGAAGCTTCAAGGCCTGCCATCTTGCAAAAAAAAGACAGACATGTTCGGTTTTAAATCCAAGAGTGAATGTTCGCTTCAGGATGTCCAGTTGGCCTTGACTGACACCCGCTGCGAAGTGATTGATTGTCGTACCCCAGGGGAAGTGAAGTCTGGTTCTTTGTCGGGTGCCCGAGTTGTGGATTGGCTGGGCGGTGGCTTTCAGTCGTCTGTAGCATCGTTTGACAAAACCAAGACGTATTATTTGTTTTGCCGCAGCGGGAATCGCAGTGGAATGGCCGCAAAATGGATGAAGCAGCAGGGGTTTCAGAATGTGCACAACGCAGGAGCATACAGCCGGCTCTCTGGCCTTTAAGCCTTCTTTAAGCAGTCGGCCTTTCGCCATTCTGCTTCTTTTCAATCACGAGCTTTACGCTTGGCCGAGAGCATTCAATGGGGTTCCATTGGAAATGTGCATCTTTTCAGGGTGAAAGACGCCTTCTACCGCATTCTGTTTTTGACTTTGGCTTTTCTGGGCCATTCATGGCTCGGACTCGCTCAGTGCGAGAATTGTGAAGCAGACCCGAACTGTTCGTCCAGCGATGGATTCCCCACCTTGTGTCCTTTGGAATTGCCTGCGGGGATTGCTGGAGAGGCGTATGAAACGGTGATCACGTTTTTCCTTCCTGCCGAAATCACAGATCCTGGGTCGGGGTTGGTGGCCACCTTGAACAGCGTCAATGTGGCGAGCATCACAGGTCTGCCTCCTGGAATGGACATCGAATTGGATGACCCAGATGGATTCTACGAGCCGGCCTCGGGCCAAAACAGTGGTTGTGCCACCTTGTGCGGAGTTCCTACATTTTCTGGTGTCTTTGAGGTTCAAATCAGCATCATGGCGGTGGTCACAGCCCTTGGATTTGAGCAAGACGTGCCACAGGCATTTTCACTCGGCCTGATTGTTGAACCTGGGGCAGGAGGCACCAGTTCTTTTTCCTTTTCTCCATCTGCGGGCTGTGGTTTGGTGTTGGCTGACTTTGACGCCTCTGTTTTTGGCGAAGGCAATCAGATCACCGACCACACTTGGGTGTTCGATGGGGGCAATGTGTTGACAGGACCGACTTTGTCCCAAATCCCTTTCGATGAGCCCGGCGCTTACGAGGTTGTTCTCGAGACCACCATTTTAAACCAAGTGTTGGACCAAGTCCAGCTGTTCTCTACCGGTGGAGGAGGATGGGATGATTTCTTCGGAAACCCGGATCCTTATTTCACGCTCAAGGATGGGAACGAATCTGTGGTTTACACCTCGAGTACATTGGATGCCACCACTTCTGGAACGTGGAGCGGATTGGGCATCGTATTGAGCAACCCGCCCTATTCCATTGATTTTTATGACGAAGACTTGCTCGATGGAGACGACTGGTTGGGGTGGGCGCCATTCTCTCCGAACGGACCAGGAACCATTGGCATCGATGCCAATCCCAGCAATGCGCAGCTGACCATAGGGTTGGACCCCGTGGTGATGGTGACGGACACCGCCCAGGTGCTGGTCAATCCTCTTCCCGAAGTCGCTGTTATCCAGTCGGATGAGGTCACTTTGACATGCACAGAAGAGGGATTGATTCAGTACCAATGGTGGCTGAATGGAGCCGTGGTTTTTTCGGGAAGCGACCCTGCTTTTGCGCCCAGTGAAAGTGGTTGGTATGTGGTATCCGGTTTGGACAGCTTGGGCTGTTCTGCAGAGTCGGACAGCCTGCTGTTCTGCTTGCCGAATGGCGAATTGGCATTGGAGCTGGTCGAAGCGAATGGTTCGCCAATGGCCTTGGTCTCCGAAGCCAATTTGGAGTGGTGGTTGTGGGACTTCAATGGAGAGGCCCAGGACACGCTTTTTGCGCAAGGGGACACCTGGTTCCCTCTGGCCAGTGGTTGGTACCAAGTGCAGTCTGAATCGGCCCTTGGATGCTCCATTTCGAGCGACTCCTTGCTCGTTTGCTGGCCTGTGGATGTGCCGGAGGTCATTCAGGACGAAGGTGGCAACTTGGTGAGCGACTCTGACGATGTCAGCCATCAATGGT
>CALKHD010000014.1 GCA_938092195.1 uncultured Flavobacteriales bacterium
CCATCGTCATCGGTGGCGCTTGGGTCGTAGTTTTCTGCAGTGGTGTCGGTACATCCGGCCGTCTCATCTTCGTCGCAAATGCCATCTGCGTCACTGTCAGAGGTGCAGTCTACGCCATCGGCTGACACGCAGACATTGTCCACATAGAACTGCTGTCCGCCCACTGCAAACGATTGCACGTTTCCAGTCAGTATGACCTCTCCGTGTGCATAGGCTCCCGAAGTGATGCGCGTAATGAAAACATCGATGCCTCCATGGGTGAAGGTGCTGCCTTCAAGGGCACCAAATTCATCAATCAAGAAGCTGCCATTGACCATCAAGTTCTCGATGCCCGCGCCGTCGAAGTAATCGAAAGTGACCCGAGACACGTTGACGAGGTTGGTCAAGTCGTAATCGGCATTGACATTGGAGAGCAGCAATACTTGGTCGGTGCCAATGCCGGGTATGGCATTGTCCACAAATGCATTGCCCAAGGAGGGGCCACTGCCCAGGCCATCGTCATATCCGGCGAAGGTCAGGTCGATGTGGTCCTCTGTGTACGTCACGGCTGTATTGACCGCTCCAAAACTCATGGTCTCGTGCGTGAAGCTGTAATCACAAGAGTCCGCCGAGCAGTCTACCAACAGCGGATGGCAGAAGGTGTCGCTGCAGTTCGGCAGCAGCAGGCTCGTTACCGTGCGGCACAACAAATGCGCGCCTTCTGATAGGCTCAGTGAGAACGCATGGGGGTCACCAACAGGCATATAGGGCATGCCATCCAATGTCCAGGTCTCCATAGCCGAAGGCTGAGGTGCGGATAAAATGCTGAATACCCCGCATGGCGTCTCCAAGGCGATAAACGTGGCGTCTACATCACACGGCAGGTCCAACCCGCCGCCCGGGCAACCGGGGAATGTGAGCCCAGGAATCTCCACGACAACAGTGGTCTCGGAGTCTGAGAAGACCAACGAGAAAGACAAGGACTCTGCTACGCCCACATCGGGAATGGGCACATTGGCTGCGATGAGGCCGTATTCGATGGCCGTTGCCGCGTTGATGAGTGGGCCACCGGAATCTCCTTCGTCGGCCCCATCATCTTCCAGTGCGGTGATGATCACAACCGCGATCAGGGAATTGGAGACGACCTCACCGGTCTGGGCATTGCTGATCTGCAGCTGCAGATCATCGACAGTCGGGAACCCGGATTCAAGCTGCAGCGCCATGGCCACCTGACAGGTTGCGGTATCCGGTTCGAAGGATACAGCCAACAGTTCGAGCAGACCCTCTTCGCCTTCAGCGGCGAGCACTTCAGTCAGTGATGGCGGTGGCGGTGGAGCAGAGATGCAGAGGTTGTCGATCCAAAACTCCTGACCACCGATTTCGAGCTTGTTCACGTTGCCGTGCAGCACAAGGCGGCCATTGAAACCGGTCACCTGTGGACCGGTGGAGGTCGTGGTGATGATCGGGTTGCCGATGACCTGTACCTGCACACCGCCCATATTCATAGGGGCAGCGACGAGCTGGCCATAGCCGTTCAGTGAGCTGAATCCGACCCCGTTTACCTCCAGGAACTCGAATCCTCCAAGGTCGAGGATGTCCAAGCAGACCGAATCGGTTGGGATGGAGTCCAGGTCAAAGGTGACCGAGGCGTTGTTGGTGTGCATCACCTGTCCGGTACCAAACGTTGGCCACGGCGAAGTGGTGATGATGTTCATGTTGTAGGTCGGACCAAAGAAGGCATTGTTGTTGCGGTCGATGTACATATCGACCCCGCCTTCATTGAACATCATGGCGCCGGGAGCCAAGGGGAACACCGGGCCTGCTGTCGGATCGCCCCACGAGGTGCCCAAGGGTTGGCTTCCGAAGTCCACGAGCCAATCGCAACTGCTCGGGCACGATCCCGCATAGCTGGTGATAACCTCGGTGGTGTCGTTGTCTCCATCAGAGTTGCACGATCCATCGTCGTCTGTGGCATTCGGGTCGTAGTTGTCGGCCGACGCGTCGGTGCAACCGGCCACTTCGTCTTCATCGCAGAGTCCATCTCCATCTGTGTCCGCGCAAGCGGTGTCGTCAACAACCACACAAATGTTGTCGATGTAGAACTCCTGTCCGGCCACACCCAATTCTTGGACATTGCCGCTGATGATGACCTCGCCGGCAATGAAGCTGCCGTAATTGTTGAAATTGACTTGAACCGTCGCGCCTCCGAGGACAAGCCCTCCCATTCCATCGATCTCGCCATAGGCGAAACCGCCGTTGATCAGCAGGTTCTCCTGTCCACCATAGTCAAGGAATTCGAAGCGGACCTCAGCTACGGTGCCCACGGCCAGCAAGTCGTAGACGGCCATGATGTTGTTCAGGTTGAGGACCTGGTTCGTTCCGGCTTCGGGTTGGGCCAATTGGATGGCGGCCGTGCCGAAGTTGGTGCTGCCATCGGCGTAGGTGATTTCTCGGAACGAGAGGTCAATGTTGTCCTCCGTGGCGATGACCACATTCGGGCCAGCGATGGTCACGACGCCAACACCTCCGAAGGGAGCGTCCTCATGCGTGAATTCAACATCGCAATCCGAGTTGGAGTTGGCGCAAGAAACATTCACAGATTCGCAGTAGGTGCTGGTGCATTCAGGGTCTGTATCGTCTACAACGGTCACGCAAATGGTGTAAGCGCCGGGCGCAAAAGAACCGCTGTACACCACATCAGTGGACCCTTGAGGGACGCCATCCACAGTCCATTCCAAGTTTCCGGGTGTTCCTGTGTACACAAACGTGCTCGAGCAATCGCCGTTGTCGATTTGGACAAAGTTTGCGAAGGCCAGACAGCCAGGTTCGACAGGGCAGACGGGCACGAGGATGTCGGGGAAGTCCAGGATCACCGTCAAGTCGCTGCTGGTGCTGACCAGTACGAGGGAGACGCTGAGTGCATTGATGGCCGAAGTGGTCAAAGTGAATGTGCCGTTACCATTGTCTGTGGCTTCGCCCTCTTCATCGCCATTGGCGTTGGTGAGGACAACGTCAACAGAAGAAACCAGGCTGGCAAGGTCACCAAGGTCATACAAGAACTCCGTGTAGCAGGGCACCCCTTCTATAGCCGGGAAGTTGAGGCTGACGTCGATCATCTGGAGCAATCCGCCTTCGCCCAGCACGCTGGCAGCGCTGCCCAAAGTTGTATTGGAGACCTCTATGAGTTGGTCGCAACTCATGGATGAGGTGTTGTCACAGCAATCTGTTGAAGTTGCGGTCCAGGTTCGGACAATGTTGTAACCTCCCAGGAAGCAGTTCACATCCGTGCCGACATTGCCATCGTCATCGGTGATGACGTCTGTATATGCCAGCTCGTTGAGCAGGTCGCCGTCATCACAAACAGCATCCTCTGCTGTTGCCATGGCCCATCCGGTGATGGCCGGATCGACGGTGCAGGTGCCTTCCAAACTGACCAAGGCCTGTTCAAAGGAAATGGCAGCATTTTCTGGGCATTCTAAAGTGATGCCAGGAGGTGTTGTGTCAGCAATGTTGAAGATGATGTATTGGTCATCCGAGCCACAACAATTGAAGGCTTGGAAGAGCACTTGGTAGCTCCCTGCGCACGAACCAGAGATGGCCGTGACTTCCACATTGAACGAGGTCGGGGCATCTTCCCCGGGAGCAGGAGGCTGAATGCAAAAGGAGCTCCAGCTGATGTGGCCGGCTGATTCGAATGCACCAAACCCGTCATCTTCCGGAGTCCAGGTGTTCAAGCCGTTCCAAATGGAAGCATCCACCACGAGGTAATTGGAGGGCACCTCGATCGAGACATTGCCTGCGCAGTAGCACGGGGAAATGTTAATCTCGTCAAATTGGAGCGTCAAGGAATAGCCTGCGTCTTGCAATGCTATGGCCAGCATCAAAGTCTCCCCGCCCGAGGTGGGCTCTGGCCCATCGATGAGGGTGATGCCACTGTCGTCCGCAGGGAAGGTGGCGTAGATGGTGCCAGTTTGTGTGCCCACATATTGGAGTTCCGCACCTTCAAATCCAGGGTACCCTGCTGCAGGGTCTATGGAGACAATGTACTGGCAGGCCGCTGTGTCTTGAACAACGGTGACGCCCAAGCCTTCCTCGAGGGCATCCTCTCCCATTTCCTCCGCCGCATCGGCCAAACTGGTCACGCTCGAAATACAGAGGTCATCGAGCCAGAGTTCTTGGCCCCCAATGGAGAACTTGTCGACGTCGCCAATCAAGGTGACGGTGCCTTCAAATGCAAATCCACCGACCATCGCACCGGTGACCTGCACCTGCACGCCGCCCACAGTGATGCCATTGAAAATGGTCAGTCCACCATAGCCGTTGGGGCCGGTCAGGGGAGGGGCACCATTGATCCAGATGTTCTCGAATCCGCCTTCGTCGCGGAATGCGATGCACACCGTGTCGGTCACGGGCACAATGGACTCGATGTCGAATTGGGCCGTGATGTTGTTGGTCTGTATGACCATGCCGGAGCCCCAGCCACCGTAGTGGGCATCCACAGCCATGTATTTGTAGTGCGATGACGAAAAGTCGTGAAGGGGTTCCAGGTGGATGGGGATTCCGTCGCTGGTGGTGGCCAATGCGCCCACAGCTACGGAAATGTTGGCGCCTTCTGCCAGGTCACCGTATCGGTCGCCTGCTGTCAGCAATTCGAATCCGGTGAAGGCATCACAGTCCGCAGCGCATGCGCTGACGGTTGGGTTTTGAATCACCGTGCCATCGTGTTTCACGCAGATGTGGTCCACAAAAAACTGCTGCCCGCCGACTTCCAGCTTCTGCACGTTGCCGGTCAGCACCACTGTGCCCGTTTGGTAGCCGGGGTAGGCTGAAGTGGTGACCGACATGGTCACGCCAGGTGCCACAGCAGTAGGCATGGTTTCCAGCTCCCCGGTCAGCAGGGAGTATCCATTGACCTGAAGGTTTTCGATGCCGGCCCCGTCAAAGAACACAAAGCTGACTTCGTTCACGTTCGGAAAGGCCGACATGTCATAGACAGCGAGGATGTTGCTGGTGGTCAACACTTGCCCCGATCCTACCGTGGGAAGGGCTGAAGTCACAGCGGCCGACCCATAGGTAGCGCCAAACCCGTCAAAGAACATTTCAAATCCGAGTTGGATGTTGTCTTCACTTGCGATGTAAGTACCGGGTGTGCTCGGTGGAAGCATGCCTGGCGCCATAAAGTCATGGGTAAAGACTGCATCACATGTGGTGTCCACATAGGCGGACGGCGGAGTGATGATGATGCCTGGAATGAAGATGTCCGTCGTGATGATACCGGGGGTGAGGGTGCCTGGTGCAAAATTCACGAGGGTCTCACCATTCAAGCTGATTTGAATGCCAGAGTTGTCATAGGCCCCGTAGCAGTCGACCTCCCAAGAGAAAGTGTAGTGGCCTGGTGCCAAGGCAACGCTGCCGCTGTTAGACGTGGGGGCACCTGCAGTAGGACCATTGGCCATGGTGCCTGTGGCGACCACGTTGCCGCCTGCATCGGTGATGCTCCATGGGCCAGAACCGTCACCGTAACCGTCAAAGTAGTCGATCGCAAGGTCTTCAGCGTTGGCGCTGGGGCTGCTGGGTTCGAGCACCGCATCGGTCAACAGCGCTGTGCCCGAGAAAGTGAAGGGCGTCCATTCACTCATGGGGAATTCGTCTTCTTCCTCGTTTGGCGTCCACTCGCTCATTGGGAAGTCGTCTTCCTCCGCAAATAGGAGGGCCGTGTTGAAGACCTCAAGGGTCACTTGGGTGAGGTAATTGTAGGCGTTGGGGCAGACTTGTCCACTCTCCGCAATGGACAGCGAGGTGCTGCCCGACAGTGCAAAGCCCGCAGAACCCAGCACGCCGTTGTCGTAGAATGCGTTTTCTTCCCCTGCTTCGATGTTGTCAAACAGACAGTTGTCTGGCCCGGCTGTGAAGAATGATGTTGCGCCAGGCCCTGCTGTCCCGCTGAGGTTCCATGCATTAAAACCCACGCCAGCCAACACAGGGTCGAGAGGGGTCAGGTCTGCAAAGTCGGATCCAGAGCCCGTGGAGCTGGGGTCGAGCCCGAGATAGGTGTCGCCAGGGATATAGGTGTCGCCTGGGATGTATGTGTCGCCGGGGATATAGGTGTCGCCGGGAATCAAGGCCGAGACCAATTGCACTTGAGGCAATCCGCCGACCATGATGGCATTGGGGCCCGCTGCGAGGGCCGCTGCCTGCCAATAAAGGGGGCCGGCGGTGTCGTTGTCACAATAATTGACGGAGTGGATCAATTCTGCGCTCAAGACAGCGCCGCATTCTGCGCTGGATTGGTAGTTCCCGAGGGTAGAATTGAGTGTTTGGAATACAGCTTGATCGGCAAAGTCTTCACCATTGAGGAAGGCCGAGATGAACGCGGCCGCATCATCGCCTCCGGGGAAGGGGGTGTTGAACAGCATCAACTGCGTCTTGGATTCGATGGATCCGGGCAGTTCGTTGACCTCGAGTGAGCAAGTGGACGGATCGATGGAAAGTTCTGGCAGCAGTGCTTCGGCCAATTCAAAGGGGAGTACCTCTATGGAAAGGCAAGACTCGCTGTCGCAAATTTCGTAGCAGGGGTCTCCGCCCAGGGCCAATTCGCCTTCTTCATAGATCTTCAGGCAGGCTTTTCGTGAGAAGGTGAAGCCCGAGAAGCACTTCACGATGGACATCGGCATGTCCAGGTTGAGTGGCATGGTCGTGCCATCGCTGAAGCAGACTTCTGCATCATAATTGGCTTCTTCGAGATCGAAAAGGGCCATGTCGAAAGTGATGGCAGCACGGGTGCCGGTCATACCGCCCCAGCAACCTTCTCCACAGTACAACCACATGTCCATGCCATAGGGGTCCTCAACAGAGAAGGTGACCTCTTTGCAAACTGTGGATGAGGTTCCATCGGGACAAATGACCGTGGCGCACAACTGTGAAGTGAACGAGCCGGAGGCGAATGCGTCCGCAGTGTTGGCCACTGCACCGGCAAAAGTGTAAGTCCATTGGCCAGTTGCTGCGGGCACAGGGTTGCCGCCCAATGTCCATTGAATGTCTGCACCATCCACAGGAGTGACCAAGCCAACTACGGTGTAGTCGATGCTGCACAAACTCACGTTGACAGAGGTCAGCGCCGCTTCCAAATCATTGGATGCAGTACAATCTCCATCATCAGGACATTCCGGTGTGAGCGTAATGGTTTGGCTGTATTCCAAGCCTTGGCAGCTTAAGATGACCTCAATCTGGGTGGCCACTCCACTGGGATAGATGTCGGAGTAACTGGGGTTTCCAGAGCCATCAGAACCGTCTGCAATGCCGGATTGCTCCAGAACGCCATCTAGACCGCGGTCAAAAGACAACTCAAGCTGGGACATGGGCGTGGAGCCCAGGTTTGAAGCTGTTAAAATGTAGTGGTCGCAGGTGTCCGTTGTCACGGTTACATCCAAGACCACGTCGCAAGTGAAGTAGCTGTCGCAGGGGGTTGGTGTGCTGGAGACGTCATTCGTGGACACGTCGGTTTGAAAAGCAATCAAGCTGACGTCCGCAACAAAAGGGGTGAAGGGGTCCACCGCAGGAAACTCAATGGTCATGGGGTGGTTGAAGTCCTCGCAGCCTGACAAAGTAGACAGGGCGTCGACGCCGTCGGGATCCACATGGATGATGGAGGGGTCAAACACCACTGGGGTGTCGTGTGTCCTTCGGTGTCCAATGAGTCCGTAACCCAGGGTCGTCTGTCGCATGTCCATCATTTCTGGGTGGAAGATGATGGGCTGTTGCCCTTGTTGGCTGTTCGCGGCATGAATGCCAGGGTCGTCTCCGTAATGGGTGCTCGGGCTGCCTGCATAAATGTTGTGGCTCACGAGGTAGTCGCTCGTGGTGGTGCCTTCTACATTGATGGTGGCCAAAAAGGGCACCCTGTCAATGGGGTCCGTGGCCGGATCACTGTTCAAGTATTCGGGATCATTGACATATCCAGCGATGGTGACTTCAGTGTCACTCGATGCGTTGATGGTCCGGTACATCGAATATCCTTTGAGGCTCGTTTCCTCGAAAGGGTGAGTGTAAGCTCCATCCAAATGAACACCCTTGGCCTCAATGGCGCTTCCGTTGGCATTGTATCGCAACGTCGTCAGCCCTCGGTTTCGGACCCAATTCACCGTTTGAATGAGTTCGAATTGATTCGGGTTTTGGTCTCCACCAGTGTTGATGAAGGCGGCGCAAGCGGCCACCGCATGTCGCTGATTCAGCCCAACAATAGGTTGGTTGTCGTTCCCTTCTCCAGGGAACCAATAGGGCACCACCTTGGACCAGATTTCGGTTCCGTCATATTCGACCAATGAGCCCAATGGCGCTTGGTGAAAACCGGATCCATTTGGGTTTTCGGTGAAGGCGTTTCCTGAACCTGACATGAAGTATCCTACGTTGGGGACCTCAATCACATGTGAGCCCATGTCGTAGTCGGCTCCATCCTGAGGTCCAAAGGTGTTCAGGGCGTGAACCCAATTGGGCGTCATGACCGATTGGGTTCCGTCGGGGATGTCGAGCTCCAACAGAATGGCCACCCTTTGCTCATTCAATTGAACACCTGTTGATCCCCCGAGCCATCCAGCGAGAACGAGGGCGTTGGGTGAATTGCTCTGAATGCCGTGGGTGATGACAAGGCCTTTGGCTCCTGCAGCAGTGTTTTCTTCGATTTGAGCAGTACCGATGGGGGCTCCTGTGTTCAGGTCAAAAGCCATGACCAACGCTGGCGCCGGGTTGCCCAAGGTGTCCAGTCCCCCAATGCCGATCAAAACACCGAGGTTGTCATTGATGTCCATGACATGTGAGGCTCTCCACCCGTATGCGCGCTGGTAATCGCGTTCCCATTGGATGTTGCCGTTGGTTTTGATTCGGGCAATCCTGACTCGATTTTCGGGGCTGTCGTCGTCCACCGTGGAGGCCACGAGCATGTGCTCTGATCCGTCAGAAATTTCGCACGTGGAGGAGTAGAGTACGTTGGAGGGTTCCACCAGCACATCATGCAATTGGGCGCTTCCAGTGGCGACAGAGAAAACAAGGGCGAAAAGCAACCCGATTCGGGTCGCATTATGGTGGATTAAAGAGCTGAAAACCATGGCGTTAATGGTAGGGTATTCCTTTAAAATCTCAGGAATATCTGGCTTTTCCCAATTTTTTCGGCGAATCGTTAGAAATGGCCCACTATTGGCGGCTAAATGACTTATTATCAGTCTATAATAAGCAACAATTTGACAGAGAGATGGGCGGGTGTGAGGTCGGATGAAGTTCATGGCAAAAGGGGGTTAATGCGGTGGGTCAATCCCCATGAAGATGTCAGAAACTTCCTGCACCGGAACTGATGATCGTCATCCGTTTCCTGGTCAATCGTCAGCGTATGTGAAGTCAGAGGGCTGCTGTGATCAGCAGACAAATGGCCAAGCCCACCCCAAGAAAACGAAGGGTAAATGGCAGGATGTCCTTGGCGGCAAGCCCGGTGATGCCCAGGAGTGGCAGCGCCCAAAATGGTTGGAGCATGTTGGTCAATTCGTCGCCGTAGGCCATGGCCAATATGGTTCGTTCGAGTGGGACACCGAGATCCAATGCCGCGCGAATGAGCAAGGGGCCTTGCACCGCCCATTGGCCACCTCCACTGGGAACAAAGACGTTCACGATGCCGGCCGAGAGAACTGTCCAAAGCTCGAACGTCTGTGGTGTGGACAGGCGAACCATGGCCATGGATAGGGCTTCCACGAGACCGGTCCCAGACATGATGCCCATGATGCCGAAGTAGAGCGGGAATTGAATGAGAATGCCGGACGTGCCGCCGATGGCAGCATCGATGGCTTGCAGAAATCGCTTCAGGCTTCCGTGCAGCAAAAACGCCAAGCCCAGCAATGTTTGGTTGGTCCAGTCTGGATCAATAAAGCCCAGGCGAGCGGCGTCGGGATGTTGGGCCGCCTTTTGTGCGGCCAGCAAGAGCAGGACGCATCCGAAGAGGGTGGGCAAAATTCTGAGAAAGGGGGAGACTCGGCTTTGTGTTGCCGGAACCATGGTGTTGGGAAGGGGTGGGCCAGTGCCAGGCGTGCGGTCCAACTTGGCGCCCATCCAATAGGCTGCGGCCACCGCGCCCGCAATCAAAGCGCCGGTCATGATGAAGTTGTGTGCAGAAAAGACAGTGAGGCCGATGGGCAATGCAGCAGGGAGCGATTCGGAGGGGATCCCAGCAATGGAGGCCAGGTCGGCCAAATGACCGGCTTCGGCCACCTTGATGGGGGCAGAACCACTCAGCCCGCCGTGCCAGACCATGAGTCCGCTGTAGCCGGCCGCTCCAATCAGTCCATAATGCAAGGAGTGGCCCCTTTCTTGAGCGTGCTCACCCACCTT
>CALKHD010000015.1 GCA_938092195.1 uncultured Flavobacteriales bacterium
TGAGGCCTGTGTGGAATTGCCCCCTTGCGGCTCTGATTGTGCGACGATGACCCTCTTCGATGACTCCCACTGCGATGCCGATGGGTACCACCTTGAATTTGGCGTCTCCAACAACACGGGATACACCTTCGGTCAACTCCAAATGAGCTACCCAGGGCAATTTGGAACCATTGTTCAATGGGTCACCGCCATCAGCATTGATCCGTTGACCTCCGGAATACTGAATGTAGACTTGGACCCCAACACACTGCCCGAGAGTCCATTCTGCATTGACCTTGTATTCTACGAGGAAGGGCCGTCTGGCGATTGGCTGGAGTGCTGCCACATGACTTGGTGCATCGACCTGCCATCTTGTGGTGAAGAAATCTATGGGTGCACCGATCCAATGGCGATCAATTACGATCCGAACGCCACCATTGACGACGGATCCTGCATCTACGAAGGCGAATGCTATGGCCCAAGCGACCCCCTATATCCATGTCCTGAAGTCTACGACCCTGTATGCGGCTGTGATGGCGTGACCTACACCAACTCCTGCTTCGCAGAGATGGTGCACGGCATCCAATATTGGACGCCTGGGCCATGCGGTTCAACAGAGGTAGAAGGGTGCACCAACCCCAACGCGGTCAACTACAATCCCGACGCCACTGTAGACGATGGGTCCTGCATTCGGGATACCTGCGTTCTGCCCACCCTCATCAACCCATACTATCCCTGCACGGAAGAATACGAACCAGTGTGCGGTTGCGATGGCATGACCTATGCCAATGCCTGTTATGCCATGTATTTCGGTGGGTTGATCAGTTGGACACCTGGGGCATGTGATGGCGGAGGCGGTCAAGGCCCTGAGCCCAACAGTTGTCCCACAGACATCAATGCCGACGGCACAACCAATGTAGCCGACCTATTGATGGTCCTTGGCGAGTTTGCTGCCGAGTGCGAATGAACGAGAAGGTCCCCCAGCCCATTGGGACTGGGGGACCTTTCTTTTCAATCTTCGAATTCACCAAACAGCGGCCAATCCATGGCTTCTGCCGCAGTGCGCCATTCGGCAAAGACCCCAGAACGGATGCGTTCTAAGTGGTTTTCGGCATCCGTCACAGCCCGGTCAAGCGCCTTCAACGCGTCTTGGGCATTGGTTCCTGGAGCGGACATGCCGCCGTCGGCGTAGCTCATCGCATGCCAGACCCGGTCTTGAATGCGGACCACTGCGTCGTAACCATTGAAATCTTTGGGCGTGAAATAGCGCTCGTCCAACGCGGTCCACTCTCCAGACAGAGAGTCCGCCAGGCCTTTCATGGCCTTGAAGGTGGTATCTCCTGGCTCCATTCCTTTTTTGGCGTGGGCGATGCGGTCTGAAACAGCATCCTCCGCCCTGCGCATGCGCTTGAGCTCCTCGAACACCACGTCGGCCCGATTGACCACATCATAGACGCGGTTCATTTGCGCCCGCTGAGCCGCCATGACTTCAGGCGACGGTGACCTGCGTGGATCGGCCATGACGGTGACCTCGGTTTCTCCCCAAATGCGGGCAGCCGAGTCGCCCTTGACTTCCAGCACCATGCGGTAGTTGCCTGGGTCGACCGGGAATCCGCCGCCAGGTCGCGCATCGCGGTCCCGCTTTCGGCGTGAAGGCCAGAAGGTGCCTGTGCCACGCATGTCCCAGCGCATCATGCCCATGCCGCCATCCGGCTCAGGCTCCATGGTCCGCACCGTGTCGCCAGCACTGTTGAGCATGTGAAGCAGGAGCATTTCGTCTTTGGCCAAGCCTTCAATGCTGTCTTCGTTGAAGTGACAGCGGACGCGGGCACCCCCGCCCTTGTTGTCGGCCGACCAATAGCCGTCGGCGGGAAACCGCTCACCAGCGGGCCTGCGCCACTCTGCCATCACAGCGGCATCCGGCGCAAACATGGTGCACGCTGCACCGCCAAATTCATCGTCCTTTCCGGCAGCCACCCAAGCGCGAATCACCTCAAGGCCATCCACGATGTACACGCCGCGGCCAAAGGTGCCAAGCACGAGGTCTGACTCCCGCTCTTGCAACACGATGTCGCGCACTGGAACGGCGGGAACACCTTCCTTCCAACGCTGCCATTCCTGGCCTCCGTCGTGGCTCCACCACAGTCCCTGCTCTGTGCCACACCACAGAAGTTCCGCCACTTCGGGGTCCTGCAAGACACATTGGACATGGCCCAAAACATCGCCCTCCGCAATGATCCGCTCCCACTTGCCGCCCCCATCTCGGGAGCGATACAGGTATGGGGTCCAGTCATTGCGGCGGTAGTTGTTGGCCGTGACGTAAACCTCGTCGGGGTTGTGCGGAGAGATGCGCACTTGGGAAATCCAGCTTCCTGCGGGCAATCCCTTCAGGCCTGCGCTCAATTCTGTCCAGGTTCCGCCGCGGTCAACGGTCTTGTGGACCAAACCATCATCGGAGGAGGCCCAAACCTCTTCGGACCGCTCAGGGTGCGGCGTCACACACAGCAGAGTGGTGTGGTTCTCGGCATTCGTCGCGTCTGTGGTCAGGCCACCGCTTTCGGTCTGCTTTTGCTTCTCAGGGTCATTCGTGGTGAGGTCCGGTGAGAGGACGGTCCAAGATTGTCCGCGGTCGCTGCTGTAATGCACAAACTGACTGCCGAAGTACAGCCCGTTGGGGTCATGGGGATCCACGGCAATGGCCGCGTTCCAATTGTACCGCAACTCGGTGGTATCGGGGTGGTTCGGCTGGATGTAAGCCATGGCTCCCGTGGGGATGTGGATGCGGTAAACGTTTCCACCTTGCGACATCGCGTAGGCCATGTCTGGGTCACCCGGCATGGGCACCACGTCGAATCCGTCTCCAAAACTGATCTCTTGCCAGTCCTCGTTGCGGACGCCATCGCCGTGCCACACATAAGCCGGGGCCTTCCAAGAACCGTTGTCCTGAAGTCCGCCGTAGACATTGTAGGGCATGTCATTGTCGACGTTGATGTGGTAGAACTGACCCACAGGCAGGTTGCGAACAAAGGTCCAGGTCACGCCCCCATCGCGGCTGATGTTGATGCCGCCGTCGTTTCCATTCAGGATGAAGTCC
>CALKHD010000016.1 GCA_938092195.1 uncultured Flavobacteriales bacterium
TCGGTCACTGTCCAAGTACGCGTGATGACGTTGTTAGCCAAGCAGTTGTCTGCATTCAACACCGTCGCGGAAGCCGTTCCTCCTTCTTGGATGGACAACATGGCCCCGCCCACCTCTGACCAAGTGAAGATCACCTCCTCATCGGTCGTGGATTGACTGAACTCCACCGCGTCATTGTCAATGAACAGGTTCTGGACATCCAGAGATGCGCCAACGATGCCTGCTCCTGTCAAGTTGCTGATGCGAACTTCAATGAAGTCATAGCTCTCAGAGCCGATCACATCCAAGACGGACAAGTCAAGGCTGCTGCCACTCATGTCCACGCCAACTGCACCGCGCAAGTTGAAAGGGTTGGATACCTCATCGTCCAAATCAAGCTCTGCACCCGCGCCAATGGGGGCACCGATGACCTCGAGCACACGAGGGAAAGAAGAGAGGTTGTTCAAGCGAAGCTCAACACGAATGTCCGCTGTCATGCCGTCCAAGGAATACTGCCCCCCGGAAATGACATCAGAATAAGTCACCACGGGTGATGCATCACACGCATCGGAAGCGTCTGTGACATCTCCTGAACCAGCAGGCGTGGTATCGGCCGAGCAATCCAATGTGACATCGGAAGGTGCTGTGAAGCTCGGTGCAGTGGTGTCTTCATAAGTGATGGTCCACTGATCCGAAGATGAGTTGCCACAGGCGTCTGTTGCCGTGAAGGTTCTCACCACTTCATAAGCGCAGTCGCTGAGGGTGTTCTCCACATCGCTGATGGACACCGCCACACTTCCTTCGCAATCATCCGTGGCACTCACTTCATGTTCAGGAAGCGCGTCTCCGCATTCCAGAGTGAGGTCGGCTGGGACACCCGCGAAGGTTGGAGCCGTATTGTCGATGAAGGTCACAGCCTGAACCGATTGGCTGAAGTTGCCGCAAGCATCAATGGCTGTGAATGTGCGGATCATGGTATATGAATTGGCACAAGCACCGTCCTGGAAGCTCACTTCTTCTGTCAATTCCACCTCACTGCAGGCATCTGATGATGCAGGCATGGGGAAACTGTAATCGTCCGAGCAGCTGAGCGTGGTGTCCGCAGGCATGTCGCTGATCTCAGGTGACTGGTTGTCTTCAATCGTGTATGTCGTGGTGGCCGTGCTCACGTTTCCGCAGGCATCCTCAGCAGACCAAGTGCGAACCAACGTCCCTGTTCCACCGCAACTCTCGGTGACCATTTCATCGGAATGGGTGATGGTCACGCCATTGCAATTGTCCACCGCAATGGGCTGAGTATCCGGCAAATCTTCACCACACTCAATGGTTCCGTCAGCGGGAACATTGGTGAATACTGGCGCTTGATCATCCACCACGTGGATCACATGAGACACCGTATCGGCCAGACCAAAGTCGTCTGTGACGATGTAGCTACGCAAGATGTCATAGGTCTCACCACAAGGGCCATCCATGATTTCATCGGTATAGCTGAAGGTCAAATCCTGGTCACAGTTGTCCGTCGCCGCAGGCATCACCACAGTGATGTCCGCTGAGCAGCTCACGTCCGTGTCTTCAGGGGTTTCTGTAAACTGAGGCGCTTCGTCATCGAAGAGGCACAAGTCGCCACAGTCATATCCAAACTGGGGATAGTAGCAGCTCTCATCATCGATGATCGCACTCGGAGAGAAGTTACAAGCCGTGATGTCGGTGCAACCACACTGGCTTCCGCCAAAGGTCAACGTCACACGCTCTTGGTTGATGTTGTCTCCCTCTGGGAACACCTGGACGTAGAACTCTCCAGTCAACTCCCCATTGGTGGTCAATTGAGCCAACAAAACCTTGTTGTCGTCCCCAGCGATACCATTGGTAACATCAGGGTTGACAAACCAACCCGATCCAATGACGTCATCGATCATGAATCCGTTGCCTGATTCAAATACAGAGCTCCATGGCTCGGGCTCGGGAAGTCCTTGAACGTTTCCTTCGCCGTCTGCGCTTGATGGTGGGCCATCGATACCAATGGTCACCCAGCTGTCGAATTCGATTCCTGCGAAGAAGTCGAACAGAACCGGATTGATGCCATTCGGGAACACGCCGCCATTCGGGTGCTGATAAAAGTCTCCCGTGGTCTCCAAGAACAAGGGGTTGCTGGTCACACCGGTCACCGCACTGACTTGGTCAGTGGTGTTGGGTGTGGTGATGTAGACGCGGTACGTGGTGTATCCGGGCACACCATTGGTGGCGTACTCTTCAATCTCCACGCCATATCCTGGCAAGTCAGACGTGAAGCCAGAACAGCTGCAGAAGTCACATGAGCCGTCATCGCTGTCTGCGAAGGCGTCGTAGTTGCATGCGAGGGCATCCATACATCCGTCATAGTTGCCGTCAAAAGCATCACAGATGCCATCTCCGTCCGAATCCACGAGGCAGTTGCCATCGCAATCGTATTCGGGTTCTGGATATGTGCAGCTTCCATCGTCGGATGTGGCATCAGCATCATAGTTGCAGGCCGAAGACGTGGTGCAACCGGTACAGCTTGTGAACTCACAGCTGCCATCATTGATGGATGCAGCAGCGTCATAGTTACAAGCCGAAGACGTGGTGCAACCTGTGCACGTTGTGTACTCACAGTTGCCATCGCTAAAGGTGGCGTCTGAATCAAAGTTGCACGCATTCACGTCGGTACAACCCAATGTCTCTTGCTCATCGCAAATTCCATTGTTGTTTCCATCGTTCAGGCAGTCTCCGTTGCAGTCCACAAAGGAGCTCGCTGGATAAGCGCAACCTCCGTCATCATTGCTGGCGGTCTCATCGTAGTTGCAAGCCTCAGAATCGGTGCAACCAAAGCAGGCGGCATAGTCGCAAGACCCGTCGTTCACAGAGGCAGAGGCATCGTAGTTACAGGCGCTGGCGTCGGTACAACCCGAGCAGCTCACCGTGTCACATGATCCGTCGTCCAATGTGGCATCGTCGGAGTAGTTGCAAGCCAATGGATTGGCGCAACCGGACACTTCGTTCTCGTCGCACTGGCCATTTTCATTCACGTCATTGTTGCAGTTGCCATCGCAGTCCACCGTATCGGTGCCATAGATGTCCTCTGGGTAGAGACACGTGACGGGAATGGTGGCGTCTGCATCATAGTTGCAAGCTCCTGGCTCGGTGCATCCAGAACAAGAGTTGTATTCACAATCGTTGTCTGGGTCCCCGTAGTTACAAGCAAAGGACAAGTCACAACCAGTGAGTTGAATAGAAGGTGCAGAACCTCCGTAGATGCAACCATAGGTCAAGAAGTCAGCCACACCATCTTCATAGTTGTCGGCGGCTGGGTCACCACAGCATGCATAGAAGTCACACTGGCTGTCGTCTTGCAACGTCGCTTCAGGGTCATAGTTACAAGCGAAGGTGATCATGCAACCCGCGCAGCTTGTGAACTCACAAGAACCGTCGGAAACATTGGCGTTCAGATCAAAGTTGCAAGCCGTGTTGTCGGTGCAACCCTGGTACTCACAAGAACCGTCATTGAAGTCCACAGTGCCATCATAGTTGGCAGCAGAGTCATCGTTGCATCCTCCGTAGATACATGAACCATCGTCCACGGTCACCGTTGAATCATCGGCGTAGTTGAATGCTGATGAATCCGTACATCCACGGCAGCTGAAGAATTCGCAAGAACCGTCATTGAGCAGGGCTTCTGCATCATAGTTACAGGCAATTTCGTTGGTACATCCACCACAGGAAACCAGGTCGCAAGAGCCATCGTCTTGGTTGGCCCCTACCGTGTAGTTACACGCAATGGGGTTGGTGCATCCGAGATAGATGCAAGAACCGTTGTTGAAGTCTGCATCCGCAGAATAGTTAGACGCCCCGCTGTCGGTACATCCTCCGAACAAACAGGAACCGTCATCCAACAATGCATCGGCATCGTAGTTGGCTGCAGCCTCAGTGGTACATCCATAGCAATCGAATGTGCAACTGCCATCATTTTCAGTGGCTGCTGGATCATAGTTACAAGCGTTGTCCAGGTTACATCCTTGGACTTCGTTCAAATCGCAAATGCCGTCAAAGTCCTCATCGCTGATGCAAGAGCCATCGCAGAGGTACCCGTAGTCCGGATAGGTGCATGACCCATCGTCGTCAGTGGCGAGAGAAGAATAGTTGCAACCGGTTTCATCCGTGCATCCAGGAACTTCGTCCTCGTCGCAAACACCGTCTTCGTCGGAGTCGTTCAAACAGACGCCGTCGCAATCAAAGTGACTCGCTCCATAAAGGTCTGCTGGGTACAAGCAGTTCTCGTTGTCTGTGTAGGCGGTCGTCGCGTCATAGTTACAAGCGTCTTCCAATTGGCAGCCGCATTGTGGCTCTCCCCAACGCATGGTCTGGAAGACCATGTTCTCACCGTCACCCTCTGGGAACACCTGAACGTAAAGCTGTCCGCTGAATACACCATCTGTGGTGAACTGTCCAACCAAGACACGCAGGTCATCGCCGGCTTGTCCATTGGCCGATCCATTCAATGAGAACCAACCTCCACCGAACTCACCACCCAACTCAATGTTGTTTCCATCTTCGAAAGAAGCCACCCAGGATTCTCCCTCGACCACAGTCACCTCTCCTTCGCCTTGAGCGAGGTCAGCTGAACCTGTGAGTCCAATGGTCACCCAGCTGTCATATTGAAGGTCTGGGAATGAAGAATACAGAAGTGGGTTGATGCCGTGGGCGTTCGCGGAACCTAAGGGGTTCTGGTAAAACGATGTGCTCGTGCGAACGAATGATGGGTACTCTGAGTCACCTGTCACTGCACTCACAAAGTCTGTTGCGTTTTGCAGGGTCACGTATACCTGGTAGGTGGTCTGTCCGTCTATGCCTCCCTCCACGGTTTCCACCTCGAGGTTGTATGGACCTGTTGGAGGATAAACACCGTTGCAAGAGCAGAAGTCACAACTTCCGTCATCGGCAGTGGCCGCATCGTTGAAGTTACACGCCAATGCGTCTGTGCATCCGAGCAACTCAAGAACCGTGATGGTCTGTGTGGCTGTAGAAGCGTTTCCGCAGGCGTCAACCGCCGTGAATGTGCGGGTCACCACCGCATAGTCGTTGGCGCTTCCGTCTGTCTGATCAGAAGACAACACCGTTGCACTGCTGCAATTGTCTGTGGCCACGGCCTCTTCGGAGGGCATGTCGTCATAGACGCTCACCGTCAGGTCAGCTGGCACACTCGTAAAGACGGGGGCCACTGTGTCCACCACAGAAATGGTTTGAACATATTCTGTGCTGTTTCCACAAGGGTCAACAGCCACAAACGTGCGAAGGATGGTGGACTCACCGGCACATTCGCCTTCTGTGGTCGCATCCGATTGGGACGTGGTCACCGAACCACAATCGTCTGTGGCTTGAATCTCAGATGCAGGCACTGAGGCATCACAAGAAATGGTGGTGTCAGCTGGCACCGCTACAATGGCTGGAGCAGCTGCATCCATGACCGTGATGATTTGAATGTCGATGGCTTCATTTCCACATTCATCTGTGGCCCTCCATGTGCGTGCAATCATCTGACCAATGCAAGGGTCAGTGTTGAACATGTCCACGTCGTTGTAGGTCACGTCAAAAGAACTGCAATCACTGGCATTGCTCACCTCTCCAGCAGAAGCTGGTGAGAGGTCATCGCCGCAATTGGCTGTGAAATCTGCGGGACCATCAAAGGAAGGAGCTGCATCGTCGACCACGGAAATGGTCCATGAAGTGCTGATGCTGTTGCCCGAACCGTCGGTTGCCGTGTAGGTGCGAACAACCGTGGTCAAGCAAGCATCGCCTGATGCGGCTTCTTCCATGGTCACGGTCCAATCTGAACACGCGTCACTGGCCTGAACATCGGCGGTGGGAAGTGGGTCGTCACAACCCACAGTGACATCGGCTGGGAAGTCCACAAAACTGGGTGCCTCTGAATCCACGTAAGGACCGAATGACAAGGTCACCAATTCACCCAAGCCATCGGCCGATCCATTGGGAAGGACCTGGACAAAGAACTGTCCGCTCAAGTCACCGTCGGTGGTCAACTGAGCGAGAAGAACCTTCTTGTCGTCTCCAGCCAAACCATTGGCATTGTTGGCCGTCGAGAACCAAGCTCCTCCGAAGAAGCCATCGATGGCCAAGTTTTGGCCAGCCTCGAATTCTGTGATCCAGCTTTCTGCTTCAGCGAAACCCACGGCAGCTTCGTTGGCTGCCAAGTCTGGGGCCTGATCGATGCCAATGGTCACCCAGCTGTCGTATTGGACTGTTGGGAACGCATCGTACGTGGCTGGATTGATTCCGTTGGGGAATGCGCTGCCCAGCGGGTCCTGATAAAATGAAGTCGTTGTGTTCAACAAGGTTGGGACATCGCTGTCGCCACTCACAGCGCTCACCACGTCGTCCGTGTTGGGCGTTGTGATGTAAAAGCGATACGTGCGCATTCCAGGAATTCCATCCCATGCCACGATCTCTTGCTCCAATCCATATCCTGCCACATTGCTGTTCAAATCGGCACAGCAGAAATAGCAGCTGCCGTCATCATATCCAGCCAAAGACGTGTAGTTGCAGGCCGATTCAGTGGTGCATCCTTCTTGAGGGCATTCTGAACAGCTGTTCCAGCAGACCGTTGGCAAAGAAGCCGATGCGGAAACTGTGGTCACACGGTTCACATATTCTCCTGGAGCGGTCGTGCAAGACTCACTGCCGTCGAATGATTCGCTCATGGCCCAATCGTTGGCCGTGAACTTGTATTCCTGAGCGCCCGAAAGCATCTCAACCGTGACTTCCCAGACGCCATCGAGGTTGTCATCGGTCATGGGGTTGCTTGTGCCATTCCAACCATTGAACTGGCCGGAGATGTGCGGCTGAGCGGTCATGTCTGTTTGGCTCAAATCCAACGAGAAGCTCATGCTGTAAAGACATGTTCCATCGTCGTAAGTCGCATCAGAACTGTAGTTGCTGGCGCCTTGATCCACGCAACCCGGTGTTCCTGTTGGGCAAGTCGCATCGCACAATCCTGCGCAGGCTGCGAAGGAGAGGTCGTCAGCACCCACCGTCAAAATGTAATTGGCTGGGCTCCCTACAGAGCAAGCGCCGCCCGTCGGAGCGTTGATGGTTTGACCCCAACCGCCATAGCCGTCAGCAGGTCCGGTCACGGCCACCACAAATTCAAAATCCCCGTAGTTCACGTCCAAGTCCAAGCTACCTGTGAAGACATTGTCTTGATCGTCATCGCTCAGGGGCACTCCCCATCCATTCCAACCGTTCCAAGAACCGTTGATCACCACGTTGTCGTAGTCTGCATTGGGGTAATCGGAACTGCTCATGTCGATGGCAAATGACACCGTTACCGTTTGCAAAGCCAATTGCTCAGCGCAGGTCAGACAGCTTCCGTAAGTATCGCTCGTGGTCGACCCGGAAGTCGTCACACGGTTGGCATAACTGGAGTAATCTGTGACCGGAGCACACGTGCCTCCGTCGGCCATGTCGTCGGCCAAATTCTCCTGAGACGCCCAATTGTCAATCATGAACTTGTATTCCACATCCCCAGCTGGAATGCAAACTGAGACGCTGTACGTGCCATCTCCGTCTGTATCCGACAAGGTGTTGTAGTCTTCTGCTCCGCACCATCCGCACCATGGACCGGTTACATGCACTGTTGAGAAGGTCTCTTCGGTGCAGGACATGTCCACATTGAACTCGGTTGGTGTGGTCAAGCAATTTCCATCGCAGTCAAAATTGGCGGCCGCAAACGTGCAAGTGCCGTTGTCTTGATCTGCACTGCTGTCATAGTTGCAAGCGGCTTGATCGGTGCAGCCTTCAGTTGCACACGCAGTCTGCGAAAATGAAAAGCTGCTTTCGATGAGCTCCGTTTGAACACCTCCTGGGAAAATCTGCAGGAAGAACTGTCCACTGATTTCACCATCCGTGGTGACTTGAGCAATCAAAATGCGATTGTCATCACCTGCAATGCCGTTGGTGCTGCTGGGCAGAATGTACCACCCCCCACCAATGGGAGAGCTAATGTCAATGTTTCCTCCAGCCGTAAATGGCACTTCCCAAGACTCGATGTTCGGGTCCACGAGAACGGCAACATCGGTTTGACCCGCATTCATGTCAGGTTGTTCATGGATGCCCACCGTTACCCAACTGTCATACTGGACTGACTCAAAGCCAGGCACGTCGTACAGCAGAGGGTTCACAGATCCAGCTGTGGTTCCCCCTAAGGCATCCTGATAAAAGGATGTAGTGGAGTTTAAAAAGAGTGGAGTATCGGAATCACCAATCGCTGCCGACAGGAAGTCAGCAGAGGATGGAGTGGACAAATAGACCCTATAAGTGGTCTGTCCATCCACCACATCAGTGGCGAAGGTCTCCACGGAAAGCGAGAAGCCAGCCGTGTCGCCTGTTGTTGTAAAACAGGCTGTTTGGGCGGTTACTGAGCCAAAAACGGTCATCAGTAAACAAGCGAGGGAGTACAGTTGAAAGCGCATGTTCATGCAGTTAAGCTCCCCTAAGATAGTCATTTAAACGACAACTTATAGCAATTCATCGAAAGTTTTTGTTTTTTCATCGTCAATATTGCTTCAGTCACACGTCCTTCGACAGAGCGGAATCCGGCGGCTACCTTTGCGGTCCTCATGTTTGAAAATCTCAGCGACAGATTCGAGAAGGCATTCCAACGCTTGAAAGGTGAAGCCACCATTTCCGAAGCGAACATTGCCGATACGACCAAAGAAATCCGCAGGGCCTTGGTGGAGGCGGATGTGAATTACAGCGTAGCCAAGCGCTTTGCCAACCGCATCAAGGAGCAAGCCGTGGGCCAAGAGGTGTTGACTTCCGTCAAGCCGGGTCAACTGCTGGTCAAAATCACCCAGGAAGAGCTCGCGTCTTTCATGGGGGGACAGCACACCGAACTCAACATCAAGGGCAAGCCTGGCATCATTCTGATGAGTGGCCTTCAGGGATCGGGTAAAACCACCCATACAGCCAAGCTCGCCTTGTACCTGCGAACCAAACTGGGAAAGAGACCATTGTTGGTGGCCTGCGATGTCTACCGGCCTGCAGCCATTGATCAGCTCGAGGTGATGGGCAAGCGGGTTGGCGTAGATGTCTTCACCAAAAGAGACGAAAAGGACCCTGTGCTCATTGCAGAGGCGGCCATGCGTCATGCCAGAAGCCACGGCAATGATGTGGTGATCGTCGATACGGCCGGACGATTGGCTGTGGACGAAGCCATGATGGATGAGATCGACCGAATCAAGAGGTCCATTCAACCCACCGAGACCCTTTTTGTGGTCGATGCCATGACCGGTCAAGACGCCGTTCAAACCGCCAAGGCATTCCATGAGCGCATCGCCTTTGATGGTGTGATTATGACCAAGATGGACGGTGACACCCGCGGCGGTGCTGCGCTTTCCATCCGAGAAGAGACAGGCAAGCCCATCAAATACATTGGAACAGGTGAAAAGCCCGAAGCTTTAGAGCCTTTCCACCCAGAACGCATGGCCCAGAGGATTCTGGGTATGGGCGATGTGGTCACCTTGGTCGAAAAAGCCCAAGAGCAATTCGACGAAGAGCAAGCCCAAAAGCTCCAGAAGAAAATCCGCAAGAACAGCTTCGATTTTGAGGACTTTTTGGAGCAGGTTCAGCAGATTAAGAAAATGGGCAATGTCAAGGACCTGCTGGCCATGGTTCCTGGCATGGGTAAGGCCTTGCGAGACGTGGACATTGATGATGATGCCTTCAAGCACATTGAAGCGATTATTCGTTCGATGACCCCCCATGAAAGGCAGAACCCCGACTCTTTAAATGGCAGCCGCAAAACCCGTATTGCCAAAGGAAGCGGCACGTCAGTTCAGGAGATCAACCAACTCGTTAAGCAGTTTGGCGAAATGAAGAAGATGATGAAAATGATGAGCGGCTCTGGTGGCAAGCGCCGTGGTTTGGGCAGCATGATGGGCCGCGGGTCTGCCATGAAAGGTCCCCACATGTCACGCTGACCCCCCTTTGAATGGAAACCACTGGCATCCTTGACGGCAAAGGCCTCTCCGAGCAAATCAAAGAAGAAGTCGCCCAAGAAGTCACCGCTTGGGTCAACCAAGGCCACCGTCCCCCACATCTCGCTGCTGTCCTCGTCGGTGAAGACGGTGCAAGCAAGACTTATGTCGACCACAAAGTGCGCAGCTGCGCCCGCGTGGGGTTTGAAAGCACCCTGATTGTGAGGCCTGCAGACATAGAGCAATCGGAATTGCTCGAGATTGTCCACGGTTTGAACGAAAACCCAGACATCGATGGGTTCATTGTCCAGCTCCCCCTCCCCGACCACCTCGATGCCCAAGCCGTCACCGAAGCCATTGCTCCGCATAAGGATGTCGATGGTTTCCATCCCGTCAACATGGGCAATCTGGCCTTGGGTTTGCCGGGCTTTGTTTCAGCCACCCCGGCGGGCATCATGACCTTGCTTGAGCGCAACGGCGTCCCCACCGAGGGCAAACATGCCGTGGTCATTGGCCGCTCCAGCATCGTAGGCACCCCCATGTCACTGCTGCTCAGCAGAAGCGGTCAACCTGGGAATTGCACGGTCACCTTGTGCCACAGCCGCACCCAAAATTTAAAAGACCACTGCTTGCGTGCCGATATTTTGGTGGCTGCCGTGGGTCGTCCTGGAATGGTCACAGCAGACATGGTCAAAGAAGGTGCCGTGGTGGTGGACGTGGGCATCACACGCGTGGAAGACCCCACAGCCAAACGAGGATACCGGCTGCGAGGAGATGTTGCCTACGACGAAGTAGCGGGCAAGTGCAGCTGGATCACCCCGGTCCCCGGAGGTGTTGGGCCCATGACCATTGTGAGCCTTCTCAGAAATACGCTTTTGGCCGCGAAG
>CALKHD010000017.1 GCA_938092195.1 uncultured Flavobacteriales bacterium
GCAGTTGCGGTCGTCCTCGACAACCTTGTATTCTCTGCTCCAAACGTGAACAGCGCCATCCTCAACGGACGGTCTCAAATCAGCTTTGGAACGGGTCAAACTGCTGAGCAGAAATTGCTGGAGGCGGAAGACCTTGCCAGCCTGCTGAAAGCCGGATCTCTTCCTGCACCCGCTCGCATCGTGGACGAGGTGTCTGTCGGACCACAATTGGGAGAGGAAAACATCCAAGCGGGCCTGAGCTCTTTCATTTTCGCTTTGCTCGTAGTCTTGGTCTACATGATCTTCTATTACCGCGGAGCCGGTGTAGTGAGCAACATCGCCCTGGTGGCCAACCTGTTTTTCTTGATCGGTGCTCTTGCTTCGCTGGGAGCCGCACTGACGCTTCCCGGAATTGCGGGTATCGTATTGACCATCGGTATGGCCGTTGACGCAAACGTGCTCATTTATGAGCGTGTGCGAGAGGAAATGCGCGCTGGCAAGGGACTGGCTGTAGCTGTGAAAGAAGGCTACTCAAAAGCCTACAGCGCCATCATCGATGCCAACATCACCACTTTGCTGACAGCTGTCATTCTTTACAGCTTCGGTAGTGGAGCCATCCGCGGTTTCGCAACGACCCTCATGGTCGGAATTTTCACCTCATTGTTCAGCGCGATTGTCCTGACCCGTTTGGTGATCTTCAGCCGCCTCGAGAAAAAGAAGGGCATGTCGTTCTCTTCGAAGTTGACCGAGAATTGGTTCACCAACACAGCGGTACCGTTCATTGCACGCAGGCGCATGGCTTACATAGCAAGCGCGCTGGTGATTGCCGGAGGAATGGCCAGCTTGTCCACCCGAGGCCTCAACTACGGTGTTGAGTTTTCAGGAGGTTCGACGTTCGACGTCTCCTTTGAGCAACCGGTGAACATGGAAGCGCTTCGCGCCTCGCTCAGTGAAGCGTTCACGGAAAACGGAACCCCGGGCAACCCTGTGGTTCAAACCAAGGAAAGCGACAGCCAAGTGCGAATCATGACCAACTTCATGATTGAGAGCGAGGCTGCCGACCAAGACGAGGCCATCCAAGCGGCGTTGGCCAAAGGACTGGCTGCGACCGAGACAGGCTACACCATCGACAGATACAACAAAGTAGATGGCACCATCAGCGATGATTTCCGACGTGGCGCTGCAAATGCGACCATTTTCTCCCTGCTGGTCATCTTCTTGTACATCTTCTTCCGATTCAGAAAGTGGCAATATGGCCTTGGCGCTTTGGTGGCCATGATCCACGATGTACTCATCGTGCTGTCACTGTTCAGCATCTTCTGGGGGATTCTTCCCTTCACCATGGAGATTGATCAAGCGTTCATTGCAGCCATCCTGACTGTGATTGGTTACTCGATCAACGACACCGTGGTCGTCTTTGACAGAATCCGGGAGTACTTCGCCTTGTATGGAGCCAAGAAAGAACGGAATGAAGTCTTCAATTTGGCACTCAACAGTACGTTGAGCCGCACCATCAACACGTCGCTTTCCACGTTTGTGGTGTTGCTCACCATCTTCCTCTTTGGCGGAGACAACATTAAAGGCTTCGTATTTGCCTTGATGATCGGTGTTGTTGTGGGAACCTACAGCTCGATTTTCATCGCCACTCCTACTGTGGTCGACTTGAGCAAAGACAGCGTGAAAGCCTGATCGTTTTATTCCATCAAAAAGAAAAGCCCCGCCCCCCAGCGGGGCTTTTTCGTGCCCAATGGCCTCACTAATTTGTGAACGTCCCGTATAATTAGGGTCAGAAACGATGTACGCGTAGATAATAATATCCGCTTTCCCGATTCTCGCGGTACTTTGCTGATGCCAAATTCTGTACCGATGCGTCTCTTGACAGCTTTTTTGGGCTTTTGCCTCATGCTCGCCGGCCCTCTGGTCGATACCACCTATGCTCAGTGTTCTCCTGACATCACCAAACCTGTGATTGTCGACATGCCCAATGACACCACGCAGACCGCGGAGTCCGATGCGTGTGGAGCCTTCATTGACTGGGACATTCCCAGCGCCACAGACAACTGTGAGTTGTTCTTTTTCAACTCTAACCACGCTCCTGGAGAATTCTTCGGAGTTGGAACAACCATGGTGACCTACACCGCGCAGGACACTGCCGGCAATGTGAAGGCCTCTAGTTTCTTCATCACCATCACGGACGATCAGAACCCTGGCATTTCTGGGTTGCCCTCGGACACCACGATTTCTGTCATCCCCGGGACCTGTGCGGCAACGTACTCATGGACAGAACCCACGGCAACAGACAATTGTGGAATCGCCTCGTTTTCAGGCGACGGCACAAATGGGGCTTCGTTCGACAAAGGGACCAGCACGATCACCTACACTGCCACTGATGTCAACGGCAATGACTCCATCGCATCTTTCAGTATTACAGTGATGGACGATGAAGACCCTGTGATCACAGGCACCCCCTCAGACACCACGATTTTGGCATCGTCTGCTGCTTGCGGACAAATTTTGAATTGGACTGACGCGAGTGCTTCAGACAATTGCGAGGTGACTTCTTTCACAGCATCTCCAGCCAATGGCAGCACATTCAATGTCTCCGACTCTCCCGTCACAGTGACCCTGACTGCCTCTGATGCAGCAAGCAACACGGCCACCAGCACCTTCATTGTAACCATCGTTGATGAGACAGACCCCGTCATTACGGGCACACCAGCGGACATGCCGAACGTAGAGGCCGATGCCGGTCAGTGCTATGCTACGGTAACGTGGACTCCAGTTCAGGCTACCGACAACTGCGCTGTCACCTCCTTCACCAACACTGAGGCCAACGACAATCGTTACAGCGTTGGAGAAAACACCGTATCCTATTTAGCAGTTGACGCCGCTGGAAATGGAGACACGACCAGCTTCGTAATCACCGTGAGCGACACGCAGCCCCCCGTAATTGCTCAAATGGCCAACATCCCCGCCTCCACAGAGGCTGATTCATGCAGTGCATCGGTCACATGGGCCACGCCAATCGTTAGTGACAACTGCGGAGTTGATGCTGACTCTTTGACGTCTGATTACGCCTCTGGAGACCGGTTTCCAATAGGATCCACGACGGTGACATACACGGCCATTGACGAAAACAACAACCAATCTACAATGACGTTTGACGTCATTGTAACGGACAATGAAGCCCCCACCATTTCTGGAACCATAGCCGATACTACAATCTATACCGCAGCCAACTCTTGCACAGCTGAATTTGCATGGACAGCCAATGCAGATGACAACTGTGGGGTTACCGATTTCCAGAGTTCAATTGAGAGTGGTTCTACTTTCAGCATTGGAGATACGAACGTGACCCTCTCCGCAACTGACGCGGAGGGCAACACCACTGACTCCACCTTCACTGTCACGGTACAAGACATCGAAAAGCCGAAATTTGACAACCTGCCCGACACCGACATCGAGAGGAATGTGGACACAGATCAATGTAGCGCCATTGTGACCTGGACGGAAATCACTGCCACCGACAATTGTAGCATGAATGGCACTGTGGCGAGTCCAGCCTCTGGAACTCCCTTCGTGGTTGGAGAAACAACGGTTACGGTAACCGCCAGCGACAGTAATGGCAATGACAGCATTGCCACGTTTAAGGTAACGGTCACAGACAATCAGAAGCCTGCGATTGTAAACCTCCCCAACGACACCACATTGAGTGCATCCGGAAGTACTTGTGCGTCCGCAGCCTTTTCTTGGACAGAACCAACGTCCAATGACAATTGTCCTGGACATAGCATCTTGCAGACGGCTGGAAGTACCAATGGTGCCACCTTTGGTTTGGGACAGAACATGGTTACGTACACCGCCTCGGACGTGAACGGAAATGATTCAATTGCATCGTTTTACGTGACGGTATCGGACACGACAAAACCGCTCATCGCCCAAATGGCGGACATTCCCCTGAGCACTGCGACCGGGACTTGCACCCAAGTCGGGAATTGGGCGGTTCCCACCGTCACCGAGAACTGCACCTTGGATACCCTTTACTCCTCTCCAGAAGAAGGCAGTTCTTTCTCCGCCTCAGGCAATGGAGAAACCACGGTCACCTACACCGCCATTGACGAAGCTGGAAACTCCTCCACCATGTCCTTTAAGGTGATCGTCAGTGACGTTGAGGACCCAATCCTCACCGCAGCAAGTGACACCACAATCGAATGCGATGGCGCAGGAAATGCAGCAGACATTGCTTCTTGGTTGGCCAACCATGGTGGCGCCACCGCAACCGACAATTGCACAAGTGCAGCTGACATGAATTGGTCGAACGCTGCAGGTGCAAATACCCCTGGTGCATGCACCGCGGGCACAACCACATACACCTTTACTGCTGCAGACTCCACGGGCAACTCTGCCTCCGTTTCTGCCACCCTCACCATTGTCGACACCACGCCCCCGTCGTTCAATGAAACGATGCCCAGCGACACCACAGTGAATTGTGACGCCATTCCCG
>CALKHD010000018.1 GCA_938092195.1 uncultured Flavobacteriales bacterium
ATTCACTTGCGCGGTTCGGCTTCATTGGACTTGACCATTGATTTGAGCCAAACGGAGCTCACCCTGCCTGAGTGGCTTCAAGAGCGGGTCTTGGCTCCCGCTTTTGGCATCGACGCCCCACGCACGGACCGACGCCTGCGCTATTTGACCGACGACGAGTGGCTCAAACTGCGTGACCAAGACGCAAAGCAAGACCTGGTCTTTGTCTTGCCTCCCCTTGACTTTGACGCCTTGAAATCAGTGGCTGACTCAGGCCGATTCATGCCCCCCAAAAGCACTTGGATTGCCCCAAAGCTGCGCAGTGGACTTGCCCTGTATGATTTTGGTCCAGCCGTATGACCTTTGGTGCATGGGAACAATAGCAAAAGCATGGAATGAGCTCAGGGCAGAGGTTCCCGACCATGTCTCCTTGGTGGCCGTGAGCAAGACCAAACCCAACGAAGCGGTTGTGGAAGCCTATGGTGCTGGAGCCCGGATGTTTGGTGAAAATCGCGTTCAGGAATTGGTGGGAAAGCATGAAAACCTCACCCATCATGACAGCGGCAGAACCGATGAATTTGAGGGACTTGAATGGCATCAAATCGGCACCCTGCAGCGCAACAAGGTCAAGTACATCGCCCCTTTTGTCCATTTGATTCACGCCGTTGACCAGCCTTCGCTGTTGGATGAAATCAACAAAAGGGCCGCCAGCCACGGCAGAAAACAAAACGTCCTCCTGCAGGTCCACATCGCCGAAGAACAGAGCAAATTCGGCTTCGCCTCCGCCGAGCTGCCCCAACTGCTCGAACAGCTTGATGGGGACAGGTGGCCTAACGTGGAGGCATTGGGATTGATGGGCATGGCCACCTTCACCAGTGACGAAGCTCAAGTGGCGCGGGAATTCTCAGGACTGCGCAAAGACTTCGATGCCCACGGCCGCCAGCGAAACTGGACCACCTTGTCCATGGGGATGAGCGGAGATTGGCGCATTGCAGTTGCCGAAGGCAGCACCATGGTCCGCATTGGCAGTTCCATTTTTGGACAACGATGAGGCCTTCCCTCCTCCCCTATGAGCCATGGTTTAGGGCCTGGTTGATTTTGCTACCCATGGTCGCTTACGGAAGCCACTTCATCATTTTCAATGCACGACTCCGCCTCGCACAGCTGGCCAAAGACTCTATGGATGTGCCCGATCCAGAGGGGACTTGGGGATACGCCACCGCCTGTGCTGTGGCTTTCACAATTCTCATGGTGATCATTGCCCGACTTTGGGTGAAGTCCACTCCCGAATCAGACGGTCCAGAGGCGAGCGGCAAGCAGCCTTAAGTGTCTCGCTCAAACGGCCAGCCTGGTGCTCTCCTCTTGCAGCGCATTGCGGTGCATGGAAAACCGAGCCACATCCACGTCCAATGTTTGCTTCAAGGCCATCTGCGCCAGCAGGCGACCAATGAGGGGACCAAACTTGAATCCATGCCCGCTGAAACCAGCCCCCACAACCAACCCATCGGCTGTCCGGTCTAATATGAAGTCTCGGTCTGCTGTTCCGCTGTAGAAGCAGACGTATTCCCAAGCTTCCTCCGCGTTGGCCAATTCCGGCAAATGCTGGGCCAAGAATGCGCGCGCCGCTGTTCGGAATTCCGGCGTGACTTTGCGGCTGTCTCCATCGGGATGGCCTGCGGGACCAGGATGGTGGTTGGCCACTTTGATTCTCCCATCCTTGACTGTAGGAATGGCATAAAAACCACTTTGTAAATCGCTGAATACGGGCAAGTTCATCAGTCGATCACCCAGCGCTGTGGCATCAAAATAAACCAACTGCTGGCGAGTGACTTCCATGGGCACCTGAACCCACCGTTGGGTCCAAGCCCCCGTGGTGACCACCACTGAATCAAAGTCTTTCCAGCCCAAACTGCAACGCACGGATTTCGCCTTGATGTCCAAGGCTTCTTTTCGGCGCTCAAGACCTGCTTGGCCCAGCCAACTGGACATGCCCTTGAGAATCACCTCCGGGTCGAGCACCCCTCCCATCCTGTCCACCGTGGCATTGGGCGCCACAAACCCAGGCCACTCTTCGGCAATGCGGCCCTTGCCCAATCGCTCGGCATGCAACCCCATCTTTCTCATGGTTTGCCAACTTTCAAAGGCATGCCGATCGGCGGAATGCTCAACCAGCAACTTCCCTGTGGGGTGAAGCAACGGACGCCCGAGTCGAACCGACCACTCAGACCACAACCGCCGACTGTGCACCGCCATGGAAATGAGCTGCTGGTCTTGTCCATAGTGCACACGAAAACTTCGACCTGTATCCACAGATGCACCAGGCCCTGTGCCCATTGCATGAGGATCATACAAAGTGACATGGGCCCCAGACATCAACAAATTGGCCGCTGTAAAAGCCCCCATGACGCCGCCTCCAACCACCGCAACGTGCACGCCAAGTTTCCCTGGCTGGGATGGTTTCATTGGTCTTCTATTGCGGGTCATGCTCCTTGGTTGTTTTGGACCGCAGCCAAAGCCACTTTGTCCAATTCGCGGCTCAAAAATGTTGCAATGGCCTTCATGCCTTGCTTGTCTCCGCCGGCCTTTGCCTCGGCTTCAGCGTTGTAGTTGGTGTTGATGTTGATGTCGTAGAAATGCAACCGGCCACGGTCATCGGCAGCAGCTTCCATGGCCGCGACCTCCATGCCCACATCTTGTAAGAAAGCCTTGCACTTGGTCAATTCCTGAGGCCGGTGTTCTTTCAAAATCTCGAAACGCGACTGTCCATCTGCCGGACAGTATGCGGCTCCGACTTGGCAAGCATCAGAAGGACAGAGCTCAAATCCATCACTGGCATCAATGCTCACCGTGTAATGGTGCTCACCACCGATGAATTCCAAACGCAATACCCTTCCTAGAGCTGGCTTCACATAATCCTGGAGCACCACCGTGCCGTCCAAGGTGTAATCGTCAAAATTCTTCGCCACAGCCTCCAATTCTTGGGGTGTCCGGACCAAAGTGACCCCGGTTCCCTTGCCTCCACGATTGGGCTTCACAATGAAAGGCCGATCCCAGCGCGCTGCGGCGCTCAATAGGGCTTTTGCACCGGTTGCTGCCACCGTATGTGGCGCCAAGAGACCATGGTCCCGCAAGGCAATCACTTGTTCGACTTTGCTGACTTCCAAAGCGGTTGCCTTCCTGTTGTTGACCACCCTTCTGCCGTGCGACTCGAGCCATGCCATGATGCCCCGTGTGGCTTCCCACGCAAAGCGGTGGTCTCTTGTGTGGCTGCTGGCGCTCATCCGATTGTAAAACACCCCCTCAGGGGGAACCGCCGAAAGGTCCAACTCTGCTGTATCGATGAACCATTCCCGAAACAGCACACCTTGGGCGTTCAATTGATCGCGAAGCGGCTCAACCCAAACATCGTTTTCGTGAAGGATGTGGACTGCAGCAGGCAATCCAACCGGGGCATTGAGGAGTGAAATGGGGGAAATCATGACAAAAAAATGGGGGCAAACAAAAAGCCCGGCTGTGGGCCGGGCGCAGTACGTTGTGGATGA
>CALKHD010000019.1 GCA_938092195.1 uncultured Flavobacteriales bacterium
TGGTAAAAATCATGCAAGGCTGCCAATCCGCAGTGTCCAAGCAAAACGTAAACAAGGTGTCCGAAGAATTGGTGACGTTTTGCTCAACCAAAAGCGTTCCGGCACCATCGGTGAGTTCAAACGACATTTCTTGGGGCCAAGCATCGGGAACAATGGCGACTTGGAGGGTGTGCTCGCCGGGTTCGCATGGGAACTGACCCAAGGAGAAGAAAGGGCTCCCCAAAACGAGAAGCAGGCCCAATAAGATTCGGTTCATGGTGTCAATTTAAGACGACTGCATTGGTCCTTCTTTTTTTCGTCCCGCGTAGGCTCGGTCGCTGGCCATTCAAGAGACCACTTCAGCCAACAGGTGAATTGAAAAAGTTCGCTTCCGTCAAAAAACGAACTGCGCTCGGGACAAAGGGTTGCTTAGTTTTGCATCAGCCATTCAAGCGCACCACCATGGGACACGACCACGACCACTCAGAAGCCAAGCAGGATGAAATTGGCGGACCTGTTGTTTTTGCCCTCTTCTGCTTTGCACTCGTCATCGCCATCATCTACTTCCTCAGCTGAGGAAAGAAGGCGTCATTGATTGCTGCCTTCGGACTCCATGCGTTGGCGGCGCTCTTTCATGCGCTCCAATGACCTGCGGCGGAACTCGTCCTTGAGGTCTTCTGGATCCTGCTTATATCCGCGCCCCATGCCTGTCCCCGTGCCAAAAGGTCTCCAATTGGGACCCAGGTTGTCCGGGTCCCGCTCCGTCAAGTTCATCTCTTGAACCAAATGTGTGGCTCCGGCATAGATGTCGGTCACCCAAAGCACATATCGGATGTCGACCATGATGTTCCTGCATCGGTCTGCATCGAAACGTACATCGCTCATGGTGCTCTCCCAGGTGCGGTCGAAATTCAACCCAATGAGGTCACCTGTGGCGTTGATCGCTGGCGAGCCTGAATTTCCACCTGTGGTGTGGTTGGACCCCAAGAAGCAAACGCGCAGGTTCCCTTCGCTGTCCGCATATGGACCGTAGTTCTTCTGTCTGAGCTTGGCCACAAGTTCTTCGGGAAGGTCAAACTCGGCATCACCAGGAACATACTTGTCCAACACCCCCTTGGCGGTCGTATATGGCTTGTAGGTCACTGCATCTCTGGGCTCACTTCCTTCCATTTTGCCGTATGTCAGCCTAAGCGTGCTGTTTGCATCGGGCCAGAACGTGCTGTCGGGGTACACCACCTGCATGCCGCGAAGCATGCGGCCCATGTTTTCTTCCATGGCTCCCATGGTGCGCGCATATTCACTGCGCACCTTGCCCCAATAGCTGTCGCTGGTTTCCGAAGCCCAAGTCAATGCGGGATCTTCAGACTTCTTCTTGAGCCCTTTGCGGTCTTGGTTTCTCAACAGCGCCATGAACGCCTCGCCATCATCCAAAATGGATTCAGAATACAAGTCTGATGCCACCTCTCTGGGGTCCAGGCCTTGGCTCCAAACTTCAGCCGCCACCAAAGGTGCAAAGCCTTCTGGCATGGCCGTCATGTACAGGGGAAAAACAGATGCAAACACCTGTCTGTCAACCTCGGCATCGTAATCGGCATAAAAGCCCTCAGCCTCGACCAAGACTTCGGCCGCGCGCGCATTGAACGTGCTGTCGTTCACCGACTTGTCGGCGGCCATGGTCAGTACATCGCCTACTCCGTCTGCCCAACGGAGCAATTCCGGGCCGTAGTAAAACCACTCAATGAACAACGACCGGGCCTCCAAATAAGGCTGAAGCTCAACGAAGTTCTTCTCCAAATCGCCCACCACGGTTTTGAACTCGGACAAATCCTGTTTGACTGCGGCGCGGGCAAAATCCAATTGTGCTTTTCGCTTTTCGCTGACGGCTCCAAAATCAATCAACCCTTCATTTTGACCGATCCATTTCTTCCAAGCATTGGCGATTCGGCTTTGCTTGGCTGAGTATGCAATCCGAATGGCATCACTGGACCGCATGGCGGTGTTGATGACGTCCAAACTGGCCGAACGCATGGCAATCCGGGTGGGGTTCAACACCTCAATCAAATGTTCCACTTGTGAGGCTGGGATGTAGCGTTCTGTGCGCCCCGGAAAACCAAAGACCATGGTGAAGTCCCCCTCCTCTACCCCATGCATGGACACCGGCAAATGGTGCTTGGGTGCGAAAGGAATGTTGTCTGCGCTGGGCTCTGCTGGCGCTCCATCTGGGCCGCTGTAAATCCGAAACATGGAGAAATCTCCCGTGTGACGCGGCCAGACCCAATTGTCGGTGTCCCCGCCATACTTGCCAATGGCGCTCGGAGGAGCCCCGACCAAACGCACATCTGTATAGGTGCGGGTGACGATGAGAAAATGCTGATTGCCGTACAAGAAATCTCGGACGACAGCATCAAAATCATTTCCCTCTGTGGCCTTCATGACCAGCGACTCCCTCATCGCTTTCTCGGCCTCCTCCCCTCTGGACCTCGCGGCTTGCACCGAGTCTGTGACGTCTTCGATGCGCTCGATGAACATGGCGGTCAGGCCCGGGTTCATCAATTCTTCCTCCATGGTCATGGCCCAAAATCCATCTTTGAGGATGTCGCGCTCCAAGCTGCTGTGGGATTGAATTTGACTGTATCCGCAGTGGTGGTTGGTCAGCAACAAGCCTTGATCCGAAATCAAACTGGCTGTGCATCCTCCGCCAAATTGCACAATGGCATCCTTCAGTGAGCTGCCGTTGATGGAGTAGATGTCTTCTGCACTCAGCTTGAGCCCCATCTCTTGCATGTCTCCCTCCACTGCCCGAAGCAGCGCTGGAATCCACATTCCTTCCGTGGCTCGGCTGACAGGAGCGAGCAAAAGAATCAAACAGGTCAAGATGGTCCCTGTGCGGACCTTGAAAAACGACATGGTTGTGAACATGCCCTGAAAATAGTCCTCAGCTTCGAGCTGTGGACCATGGGGTCATCTCCAAGCTTCAATCGCTTGAACAACCTGAGCCACATCGGCATCATCGGCATCCAAGTGGGTGACCCATCGGACTTTGTCTGGGCCAAAAGCAGAACACAAGACCCCCTGTTCCTGCTGATCGGCCACCAACTCAGCCGCCGTTCTTCCTTCTGCCAAGGTGGCAATCACAATGTTGGTTTCCACCGGGGCCACCGCTTTCACTTGGGGGTGACCATTCAGGCAATCCCCGATGGCTTTTGCCCTGGTGTGGTCTTCTTCTAAACGGTCAAAATGATGATCCAGAGCATACAAACCCGCGGCTGCGAGAATGCCCACTTGCCTCATTCCTCCCCCCATGACTTTTCTACACCGGTGGGCTTCTTCAATGAAGCTTTTGGTGCCCAGAAGAACCGAACCCACAGGCGTACCCAGTCCCTTCGAAAGACAAAGTGAAATGCTGTTGAAACGACGGCCATAGCGGGTCCAGTCTTCGCCGGTTTCCCTCAAGGCATTCCACGCACGAGCGCCATCGAGGTGAAACGGCAATCCCACTTCAGAACACGCTTGGGCGCCCTCGTCCAACGTGGCCAAAGACTGCACAGCACCACCGCCTTTGTTGACAGTGTCCTCCACGCAAATCAGAGCGGTCCGGGCAAAATGGCTGTCCGCCGGATTCACTTCTTGTCGAATGACCTCTCCTGGCATCGCACCACCAGGGGCATCCACCAAGCGAACGCTGGCACCGCTGTTCCTGGCAATGCCTCCGCCCTCATAGTTGTAGACGTGGCT
>CALKHD010000020.1 GCA_938092195.1 uncultured Flavobacteriales bacterium
ATCTGTGTCTCCGGATACAGCCATGACCATTCAGGTTCAGCTTGAATATTTCAACACAAGCAGCAGCAAGTGTTTGCTCGACCTTTTCAAAAGGTTAGAGTCCAGTGACTCATTGGAGGTCCTGTGGCATTTTGATTCCGACGATGAGGACATGCTGGAGGCCGGTGAAGATTACGACCACATTGTGAGCTTGCCTTTTAAGTTCGTCGAGGTCGACCCGGAAAGCTGATTTTTGGCAGGGTGACCAAGGCGACCATCATAACGAGGGTGCTCAACCACAGAACCATCCAATTCCCATAACGCTTGGGCCATGTCCCACCCACTTTGGTCTCTGCGGCATGAAAAGCTCCAGATCCTGGCCATTCAGCCGAAGCGTACAGTGCATTCTTGGTATTGATGATGCGGTCATCTTCTATCGCCACAGATGAAGTGAGAACATCTTGTCCGGTCGTCCAGTCGTGAAGAACCTGATTGAATTGCTCACTTTTCACTTGAGAGGCGAGAGCTGGCTGGTCCCACCCCGCATTCTTCAAAGCAACATCCTTCTCTGCTTTGGCGGTTTTCCATTGTTCTCTTGACAGCGCTTTTGAATGGTCCAGCAAGGCGGAGATGGACTTGACTTCTTCAGGGTTCAGTCCGTCTTGAAACTCGACCCCTTCTATGGCCACTGATTCAGAGGCCAAACCGCGAGCCACGGTTTTCAAAGCTGACAGGTCACCGTTGGCAGCCTTCGACAATTGGCCCTTCATTTCGGGCACCCAGTGGTCGCGGATGAAGGTGGCTTGCGCCAACTGCTGGTCGGTGTCGAACAGGGCTTTGGTGTACGCGTTTTCTCCAGCGTACATGGTGGTGAGTGCCTCAAAGCCCCAGCGGCTGATCATCGTTTGTGCAGGCCATGGAACACTGCTGTTCTTGGCCATTCCAGGATTCATAGCGTGGAAAGGAACGATTGCGCCTCCCATCATCAATTGAGGAATGATGAAAAGAGGAATGGCCAAATAGATCACCCGGACACTGTTGAACAGCATGGAAATGATCATGCCAATGAGGTTCGCACACGCGGCCACGGTAAAGAGGGTGAACGTGTAGCCCACAAAGTGGCCAGGCAACTCCAGGATTGGATAGGAGAACAATGCGAAGAGCAGCGTTTGAATCCCTGAAATCCCGAAAAGAACGGCGCACTTGGCGGTCAAATAGGCACCCCAGCTCAATTGGAGATGAGACTCCCTCTTGCGCATCAATTTGTCGCGAAACAGCTCCTCTGCGCTGACCGTTAGCCCCATGAATATGGCCACGATCACAGCCACGAAAAGAAAGTGCGGAATGTTGGTGGCATCCCCATATGCATAGGGCCCTCCGCTTTCTGTAGACCGCAAAAGAACAGCCAGAAGAACAGCAAGGATGGGGGCTTCAAGCAGGTTGATCAGCAGGTATTGGCGGTTCTTCCACTTGCGGGTAACATCGCGGGTGGCCTGTATGAACCATTGCCCCAACCAGCTTGGCGAATGAGTGGGTTCGGCTTCGGGGTTGCCTTCAGTTCCTTCGGAAATGGTGGCCTCCAGCCCCGGGACAATCAAGACATTGTAAAAGTCATTCCACTCTTTGGGGCTGATCCTTCTCTGTCCAGTGGACTTGCCTCGATCGTCCAAAATGGGGACCTCGATGATGTCAAAGATTTGTTCTGGGTTCACATGCCCACAGAGGTTGCAGGCCACTTGATCCGCGTCAAAATGATTGACGATGGACCGGAAGTGTGTCAATGCATCCAATGGACGTCCTGTAAAGACGGGATACCCGCCTTGGTCCATGACCCACAGCGCATCGAAGCTCCTGAAGATGTCGCCACTGGGTTGATGGATCACGGCAATGACCAAGGTTCCAGAGTAGGTCATTTGCTTGAGTAAGTCCATCAGAAGCTCCGAGTCCTTGCTACTAAGTCCACTTGTGGGTTCGTCTACCAACAGGACTTTGGGCTCGCGAACAAGCTCCATGGCGATGTTCAATCTCTTGCGCTGTCCTCCGCTGATGGTTTTGTTGAGGGCATTCCCAACGGGCAAGTCCTTGGCTTCCCAAAGGCCCAGTTGATTCAGGCAAGCCTCCACCCTTTTGGAAGAAGCTTTGGCATCTTCTTTTCCAAAGGCAAGCCTGGCAGCATAGAAGAGGTTTTCTTCAACAGTGAGCTCTGGGAGCAAGTGGTCCTCTTGGGGCACCAGTCCTATTCTTGCCCGGGTCTTGGCCGAGGTGACGTTGGCGCCGTCGAGCCGGATTTCCCCAAAACTTGGTGAAGAAGAGCCCGCTAGCAAATTCAGCAATGTGGATTTTCCCGATCCGCTTGCGCCCATGACTCCCACCAACATTCCAGACTGTACAGTGGCACTGAATGGATGCAGTGCTTGATGCTGAGGGTACTGGAACCAATGGCTGACTTCGTCAATTTGCAAAGTCAATTCCGGAATGTTTTGCTCCTCCATGAAGGAGTGCTGGATGTCGACAAAGTGCAGTGGTGCCGTTCCAGGGTGACGCAACGTGGAACCTGGTGTGAAAGGTTGGGTGCGGTTGGGGTCCAGCAACTCTCCATTGAGCTGGACCGCTCCGTTGCCCATAGGGCGCAGAAAGACCACCTGGGATTCGGGATGACGAAAGCAAGCCAAAGGTGTGGACCATCCTGGCTTCACCACGCCTCCGAGTTGTGGTTGGTCTCCAATCAAAAACGCCTCGTGGTAACGTTGGGTCATGGAGGGCCATTGGTCGGTTTCAAAAACCAATGTCTCGTAGCACTTCTGCTCCCCTTCCCTGATTCCAAAGCCATTGGCGACCAGATCGATGAGCTCCCTGCTCAAGGAGTCTCGCTCAGCATCATCGGGCCGAAGGGCATTCTCGAATTCTAAAACCCGAAGAAAGACCAGTGCTTTTTCGCTCGCTTGAAGGTCGCGATTGATGTCGGTACAGGCCCTCAAGACTTTTGTAGCGCGCAATGCGGTCCTCTTCAATCCAGCCACCTCGCGCGACTCCACTGCACCACCATAATCCACCAGATAGGACTCGAAGACTTCGAGCCAAGTTTGAACTTGGTCCCGGCTGAGGCGGCTTCTTAAGAAGCTGGCGACCACTTCACGGCCACGGTTCAAGCCTTCTTCCCTCAGGGTGATGAGGGCAAACAACTGCATCAAGGCGTCGAGAATGTTGCGGCTCATCCTCTATTGTTTACGTGACCCAAGGTCAGGGTGTCATTGGCGCTCGTAACAGCCCACGTCTGGGGCTGAACCGACCACCCGAGGCAGTCCATCGAGATCGGTGGACAGGAAGGGCAATCCTGCAGGTACGCCGACACCATTCCATAGGCTGTTGCTGGATGCCAAGTGGAAGTCCCGAATGAAGACATTCGCAAAAGGCGGGGCTTCATCCAAGGTGCTTTCCTCGATCCATTCGGCGGATCCTGCCGCATCCAAATCCACTGCGCATCCGCGCAAGAGCAAGTCGTTGACATCGCCTTCAAGGTCGACGACGAGTTCATCGAATTCGTCGAGCTCTGCATTGTTTCCCCACATCACGCAGTTCAGGAATCGCGATTCGGTCAACTGGCGAATTTGAAGTACCCCATTGACGTCTTCATAATGGTCGTTGATAAGGACGGAAGGGGTGCCCCGTGTGCCGTCTGACCAGTAGTTGGCGAAGGTGCTGTGGGTAAAGCGATAACGGCCGCCAAGCGTGAATGCGGCGCAAGCTTGTCCGCAATCATAAAACAGATTGTTGGTCCCGTCTACATGGCCCCCTTGAGCGAGCAGCCCAATGGCGCTCATGTTGTGAACCCTGCAATTCTCCATCGTCAATGCAGCCCCTGTGGTTGTGCCAGTGCTGTCCACTTGTATGCCGATGGTGCCGTTTTTGACAACAGTGTGTCTCATGATGCTTCCAGGGGATGCGTATATCCAAATGCCCCCGCCGATGATGCTGGCTTGTGAGACGCCGATTTCGGTTTGAACCAGGGTGTCCACTTGTATCCCCCATTGTCCTGGCAGGTCGGCGTATTCAGGCTCCAAACGGTCTCCTTCAATCACCACTGGATTGTCTTGCTCTCCGTTGATGTTCAGTGTGCCGCCTGAAACGTAAATGCCGCCTCCTGCATGCACATGGATTTGAGCGCCAGGCTCTACAGACAAATCGCAATCTGGAGCCACGCCCACCACTCCGTATATCACATGGGGTTTTTGAGCGCTCCAATTGGAGTTGCAGTCCAATGTGGTGATGGCACCCGGCGAACCGTGAAAGAAGGCATCTTGACCATAGGCGATGAGCTGCACGTATTGGCTGTAACCGTTGAGCGTGACGCGGATTCTGTCCTTCACGATGAAGGGCAAGTCATAGTCATTTTCGGGGTCTATGGTCACTTCAACAAACACATACAGGGAATCACCTTCATCGAGTTCAAGCCCCGCTACACTGGGACCGGG
>CALKHD010000021.1 GCA_938092195.1 uncultured Flavobacteriales bacterium
AGCGATGCACTTGCTTAAGTTACGCCACGCATGGACGCTGCCCCGTCGGTTCAGGCGCTTGACCGGGTGAATCCGAGTACCGTTTTGCGGATGATGGCCACGCATTCGTCGAGTTGCTCCTCGGTCATCACCAGGGGAGGAGCAAAACGGATGATGTTGCCGTGGGTGGGCTTGGCGATGAGGCCGTTGTCCTTCATGGCCACACAGAGGTCCCACGCCGTGCTGCTGTCTGGGGTGTCGTTGATGAGGATGGCGTTGAGCAAGCCGCGCCCTCGTACAGAATTGATGAGGTCGGTTTCGCCGATGAGGTCGTTCATCGCGGCCCGGAAAAGGTTGCCCAAGTCGCGGGCGCGCTGGGCCAGGTGCTCGTCTTTGACCACTTCGAGGGCGGCCATGGCCACAGCGCCTCCGACCGGGTTGCCGCCAAAGGTGGAGCCGTGCTGACCGGGATGGATGACCCCCATGACGGCGTCGTCGGCAAGAACCGCGCTCACCGGGTAGACGCCCCCTGAGATGGCCTTGCCGAGGATGAGCAGGTCGGCCTTGATGTATTCGGATTGGCGCTCGCAATGGCCTGCGCAGCTGCACGTTCCGCAGGTGGCCAGCACGGCGCCGGTGCGGGCGATGCCCGTCTGGACTTCGTCGGCCATGAACAGCACGTTTGCGGCTTTGCACAAGGCGTGTGCCTCTTGGATGTAGCCGTCTGACGGGACGTAAACCCCGGCTTCGCCTTGGATGGGCTCCACGAGGAAACCGGCCACGTTGGGGTCCTTGAGTGCCTCCTTCAAGGCGTCGATGTTGTCGTAGGGTATGACCTCAAACCCTGGGGTGAAGGGACCGAAACCACCGGTTGAATCCGGATCGGTGGAGAAACCGACGATGGTGGTCGTCCGGCCATGGAAGTTGTGCTCGCAGGTGAGGATCTTGGCCTGCCCTGCGGGAACGCCCTTCACATCGTAGGCCCATTTGCGGGCAATCTTGATGGCGGTTTCGACGGCCTCTGCGCCTGTGTTCATGGGGAGCACCTTGTCGTACCCAAAGTATTCGGTGACGTACTTCTCGTAAGGCCCCAACATGCTGTTGTAGAAGGCGCGTGAGGTGAGCGTGAGTTTCTGGGCCTGCTCTGTCATGGCCCCGACAATGCGGGGGTGACAGTGGCCCTGATTGACGGCGCTGTAGGCGCTCAGAAAGTCAAAGTAGCGCTTGCCTTCGATGTCCCAGCAATAGACCCCTTCGGCCCGGTCCAGGACCACCGGCAGTGGGTGGTAGTTGTGGGCGCCATATTGGTTTTCCATGTCCATCGCCTCTTGCGAGGAGGATGGGAGAGGGGCAGTAGTTCCGGTCATGCCCCGAAAATACGGTGCATCCCGCGCTCAGAAACGCACCGACAAGTCGTCGATGTACACGTGGCCCTTCTCGCTGAATTGGAAATAGATGTATTCGATGGAACCCAACCCATCGGGATCATCCTCCGTCGCCCAGTCGAAGGTGCTGAACGGGATGCGGCATTCCATCCATTTGCCGAAGCTTGTGGCGGGAATGAGGTCTTGTGTCAGCGTGATGGTCGAAGTATGGCCATCAGCGTCAGCCAGACCGACTTGAATGGGCAGCGGTGCTGTTGGGCCCGGGTTGACCCCGATGTTGCGCAGCTTGAACACGATGAAGCTCTTCTCGGGGTTGGACGGTGGAGCCAGGGTTTGCCAGCGATTCCAACTGAATCCTACTTGATTCGGTGGCCGTTTTATAGGCCTACCTGAAACCGGGTCCGAACCGAAATCCCATTCCATATCCAAACCCCGGGTTTTGTTGCGCCCCCTTTTCTCTTTCACTCGGAAATTTCGATGGGGCGGGTAGTCTCCCATTCCCCATACGCAGTTGAGTTCTTCTTCAAACAGGAGGAATTTCCCTTTCGATGGAGGGAGAGGAGGATGTTTTTTGAGCCACTTCCGCATGGTTTTGCGGGGTGCATGGGGGACGACGCGAATGTCATCGATGAGTACATCTCCGAATTCGTCCATGCGAAGCTCCAACCGCTGAATGTTGGACCAATCCGTGTTTAATCGGCCCTTTGTGAAATCGGAGAAAGGAATGCGGATTTCCTGCCAGGTGGTGTCGATGGGCCAGCGCTCGGCATGTTCCGGGGCCAAGTGGGCTGCGCTTTTGTGATTGCGGCTGTCCACCCATTGCAAGGAAAGGGCAGGAGAGGTGCTTTTCGTGTTGCCGCGCTTGATTAGGAAACTGACGCCACCGATTTCCTCAACGGAGGTGAGGTTGCGGGCAGCAACTTCGGGCCAAGGCAGCAGCAGTTCGTTTTCGTGTTGTGGGCCTTGCCACCATTGAAGGTGCAGCACTTGACCGCCATGGCTCCCCTCCATTTCCAACCCCACCCTGTGCCCTCGAAATTGGCCCATTTGGTCTTCTGAGTCCAAGGTTTCCGTGAACAGGGCAATGGAATCGAGGAGCGCAGCTTGGTGGTCATTTAATTGAACGACAGCCTTGTTTCCGGAGCAAGCTGTCAAAAGAAGAACGGCAGCAAGGAAGGCCAAGAACGAGCACAGGGACGAGCTCGTGCGGGTGGGTTGCGGTTTTGGCATCTTATCCATGGATTCCTTTGCGAATATCGGGTTCGATTTGCCTCTGGTTATTCGCAAGGAATGTTGTTTGGATCGTTGTACACATTTGATGTTTTGTCAGTGCACTGGTCTATATCATCGCAGATTCCATCTGTATCTGAATCATACACACCACACCCTCCGCAACACAAACGATAATTGAGACGCACCGTGTGTTCCACGGGGGCTTGACCAAAGGTGGTGCCACCCGGTGCTGCCGCTACGCCTTGACATCCTTCTGCATTGTAAACGGTCACTACATAGGTTCCCGATGCAATGAGAAGCGGCTCATTCAGTAAATCGATGAGGTAATCCGGAGAGCCGTTGACCCCCTCCAACTGAAGCGTGGTAGCTTCAAAGGCGCTTGAGGGTTCATAGGGCAGACTGCCATATGAGAGCAATAATTCCAAGGTGCCGTCTGCGTTGTTGGGCCCTGAGGGGAGGACTCCGCTTGTAACGCCTTCAAAAATGGGAGCGTTGTCACAAACGCCACGACACACTTCATTGGCAGGGTCATCGTAATTGTCTGCGGCAGGGTCTTCGCACAAATCCGAACCGTCGCA
>CALKHD010000022.1 GCA_938092195.1 uncultured Flavobacteriales bacterium
GACCGTTCGCCGTGTTTGACTTCTTTGGCCCGAGTGGCACTGACGTCCATCCTGTGATAGGGGCTTAGCCTGAAAGAGTTTCGCTCAGAGGGAACCTCAAACGTCACAGGACTTAGCCCTCCACTGCTGTTGGGCAAGATGCTGCCGTATTGAACCTCGTTCAAGGTCAGGGCCCGTCCTGTGCCATAAACCCAAGTTCCACTCACGGTCCATTTTTTAGAGAGCTCATGAACGAGCACAATCGAAACGTCGTGTCGGCGGTCATACGTGAATGGAAATCGATCTCCATTGTTCAATTCATCGAACTGACGGTCGGTCCAACTCAACGTATAGCCCACCCAGCCCGAGGTGCGGCCCTGCTTTTTTTGGACCAAGACTTCGGCGCCATAGCTGCGCCCAATTCCTTGGGTCACGGCGTCTTCCCATGTAGTCTCGCCGGTCTGGAAGGCAACAGAGCCAAAGCTCGCTCCCTCCTTGTAACTCAAGAGGCCATCCATGTCCTTGTAGTAGCCTTCTAAACTGAGTTCAAAACCACCCGCGGATTTGGCTGCGCCCAAAGCCAATTGCCAGCTTTGCTGAGGGCGAATGCGCGCTGTGGATGGCAACCACAGGTCTGTCGGGAGCGTGAGTCCTTCGTTGGTCAAAAGGTTTACAAATTGGGTCATCTCGGCATAAGAAACCTTGATGGCCATGCCACTATTGAGCCGTTTGTTCAGGGCCAGTCGGGGCTGGAGAGTGGCGTAGCTCACGCCCTCCACAAACAGGGAGGAGGCATGAAGTCCCACGTTGGCTTTTATGCCTTCCGCCAATTGAACTTCATCTTCGGCATAAAAGAAGGCCTCGGTTGAATACAAGTTGGGTGAACCTAAAATGGTGTCAAAACTGAATTCGTCAGAAGCGGACAGAATCAATTGCGTAGCCCCGGGATTGAAGCGGTGCTGCGTCACATTTCCTCCAAAACGAATAAAATGCCTGTTGTTGGGCGCAAAGTCGAAGTCCACCCGCCCGCCCAAGTCGCGGATTCCTGAATTGTACAAGGAGGCATATCGGTCTTGAGAAGGGTCGGGGCCTGTGTATTCTGTTTTGAAGTCGAAGCCAGTATTGAAGTCGTACCGGCTCTTCATCAGCGTCACATTTGAGAACAACCGAGGCCCCCACTCGTGGTTCCATCGAAGGGCGACGACAGAATTCCGCCAATCCAATCCGAGGTCGATCTCTTCAACCCCGTCTTGCAATTCACTCCTGGTGCGGACCCCGAAGTCATCCACCCCTTGGAATGTACTCAAGTACAGCCTGTCGCGGTCTCCCAAGCGCCAATTGACCTTGGCGTTTAAATCGTGAAAGAAGTACCTAGGGTCCACTTGGTCGTCCGGTGGAGAGGAAGCCCGAATGATGGGGTTCACCAGCAAATCCAAATAGGTCCGACGCCCACTGATCATGAAAGAGGCCTTGTCTTTGACCAATGGGCCTTCCAAGGTCAGCTTGGAAGCCAACATGGACACTGATCCAGCGCCGTGAAGCTCTTTTTTGTGCCCCTCCTTCATGCTCACTTCAAGAATGGAACTCAAGCGCCCACCAAATCGAGCGGGATATCCGCCTTTGGTGATGGAGATGTTCCGTACGGCATCGGCATTGAATACCGAGAAGAAACCAAATAAATGACTCACGCTGTAAAGCGGAACCCCATCCAAAAGAATCAAGTTCTGATCTGGACTGCCCCCGCGAACGTAAATCCCACTTGATCCCTCACTGCCCGATTGAACACCGGGCAAAAGCTGCAAGGATTTAAGAAGGTCCACTTCACCGGCGATTGCAGGCAGCCTCTTGATCTGTTCAATGGGAACCTCAATCTTGGACATTTGGACCTGCTCTTCAATGCTCTCGGAGATTCCCGCTTCGATCACTGCCTCACCCAATTCAAAACCGGCGGTCAAGTCAACATCCAATTTGATGTCATTGGTCATGACCACCTGCATCTTCACAGGCGTGTACCCCAAATACGAGAAAAGCACCTCTTGCTCGCCAACCGGAAGTGAGATGGAGTAATGGCCATATGCATTGGCCGATGTGCCAGATTGCGTTTCGGCATGCCAAATGGTGGCGCCCAAGAGCTGTTCTCCACTGGATGCGTCTTGCACGAACCCACTGAGGGTGTGGGAAGCACTCTGGCAGAAGAGCCCGTCAAGGCAGAGAACGCTGATGAAAGCCATCCAGCAGATGGCAGAAAAACGAAATCTCAAAGTGGGCATATTGGGCGGTTCTCTTTGAACGTGAAGTTGCCTTCTGATGCGGTCAGAAGAACGACATGGCGGCGCCAAGCGTTGCTCCTTCGTCAGCATCTCAAGACCCAAGATAGCGCTGTATCTAAAGGTGGTCAGCTTTGGCCCCTTTATCCTTCAGGATCAGCGGGCTTGCCGAGCTCATCACGGATGACCTTCCGTTGGGCTGCAATTGAAGCTTGGTGAATGGCTTTGTAGACCTCTTCCACAAAGCCGCTATCGAGGCCTTGTTCTGAGCCTTGCCCCACATTCTGCTTCAAGATGTACTGCCAACGGGCATTCTGGAGGATGGTCATGCCGTGTTCCTTTTTGAACAATCCGATCTCTTTGGAGATGCCCATCCGTCGAACCAAAAGCTCCACAAGGCTCTCATCCACCATGTCGATTTCTGAACGCAAAGCCGAAAGCTCGCCGTGGCCTTCTTTCTTGACCGAGGATCGAAACTCCAGCTCGGCCAGCATCTTGGCATACCGGACAGGGGTGACCTGCTGGGCCGCATCTGTCCACGCCACATCGGGATCGGGATGCACCTCAATCATGAAGCCATCAAAGCCCAAGTCCATCGCCATTTGAGCCACGTCTGGGATCATCGATCGCTTACCCGTGATGTGGCTGGGGTCATTCAGCATGGGGATTTCAGGGTGGTCGTTCCTGAAGTCAATCGGGATTTGCCAGAGCGGGACGTTTCTGTACTTCTTTTGACCGTGAACCGTGAAACCACGATGAACCGCCATCAGGTCTTGAATACCTGCATTTGCAAGACGTTCTATCGCCCCAGACCAAAGTGCAAGGTCGGGCTGAGTGGGGTTCTTGACTGCAATTGGGACATTCACTCCCCTCAAAGAATCTGCAATCTCTTGAACCTGAAATGGATTGGCCGTTGTCCGCGCACCAATCCAAAGCATGTCAATCCCGGCCTTCAAAGCGGCCTGAGCATGGCGGGCATTGGCCACTTCGGTGCACACCTTCAGACCATGAGTCTTCTGGACGTTCTGGAGCCATGGCAACCCAGTGTTCCCAACACCTTCAAAGGCACCTGGCCGCGTCCGGGGTTTCCAAATCCCAGCTCGGAAGTAGTCAATTCCGGTCTGAGCCAATCCTTTGGCTGCTTGCATGACCTGCTCAGCAGATTCTGCGCTGCATGGTCCAGCGATTTGGATGCGTCGGTTCATCTCAATGCGTTCCGACAAAGTAAGGGCTATCCGCTCCATGGTTTTCGCCAAAGGGCTTTAACACGGTTCATCGTACACTTACACCGCGTAAGATTTGAAATCATGAAAACTAGAAACTTTGCAGTCCTTTTGGCTGCCTTTGCTCTGATGACGGGCTGTGATGACGGAGTCACTGAAGTATGTGACGACGGCAACAAAGCGGTAATCACAATCTACAACAACTCACTCTGCACACCTGATGTCAGCGTTGGGGGAGACTTGGTGGCGTCCGACTTGGGCACGTTTGATGAAGTCAGTGTTGAAGTCGATGCAGGCACATACGACGTGACCATCAACTTGAGCTTGTTCACGACCTGCACTGAGCTGGAATGGACTGCCGACGTAGCTTGTGGAGACTCCGTTATGTTCACCTTCGAGTAAGAGGCATTTCCCCCTCTAAAAAAAAAGACTGGCCCGAAAAGGCTGGTCTTTTTTTTGCCTTTGGTTTTTCATCCAACATGAAACACAGCGCTTCATGACCCTGAAGGTGGGTCACCCATGTAGCTGGCTGTCATTGTGACTATTTTGCCGCATGCAGCAGTATAGAATCGTCTTTTGCCTCGCCCTTTTGTCTATCACCACATTGTCGTGGTCTCAATGGTCTGACCCCACCGTCGCCATGGACCCATTTGAGGTCAGATTAGAGGCGTCATGGGAAGGCCCAACTGACCAAGTCCAAAGCCGAATGAGGGCTGGATCGTTGTGGTCCGATTTTCATTCCCAACACCCACGTTGGCAAGTGCAGTTTGATGAAGCCTTGGGAGCAGTGCACCGCGCATACGGACCCGCAATCTCCACAAGTGAACCCACTGAATGGCTCACCGACCTGCTTATGGTGAATGCGCCCAACTTAGAATTGTCCCCTTGGAGCACCACCACTTTGGGGAAACACGAAGTTCATAGGGCCCACCAAATGAAGGACGGCAGACCACTTTGGGGAACAGAGTTGGTTGTGAAAACGGGGAGTGCTGGTGTGGTGATGTGGGGCGCTCAATGCGCATCCGCCATGAACAACAACTGGAGCACCGAAGCCATGAGTGCGGCGGCCTTGATGGAAGTTGCCATGGAGGGGCTGCCACTTTCAGAAATGACGTCAGAGGCCAAAGGAGAGTGGTGGGTGCCTGTCCCTTCAACGCAAAGCGAAGCCCAATTCATGCAATGGAAGCCCGCTGCAGAGTTCAGGGTGAAAGGCATCAGCGACATGGGGATCCCTGTGGACTACAGAACCCTCATTGAGGCTACGACAGGGGAGGTGCTCTTGAGGTCCAATGAGGTCAAACACTCTGAGCACGGACATGGCAAGCCTCGGCCGAAAACCAAAACCATGGGGCCAGCTGCTCTGATGCAAATGATGAGCTGCCAAGTAACCGGGACGGTTTACCTCACTCAACCTTTTGGCACCCCCACTGAAGTGGGACTTGACCACCTCCAAACGGAGGTCAATGGGAACCCAGCCTACACAGCGGGTGGCGGAATGTTGACCCTTGATGAAGGTGGTCCGGCAGATTTGTCCTTGTCCCTTCAAGGCCTCTGGAGCACAGTGGAAACCGCAAATGAGACGCCTGGTTTTGAAGCCCTTGTGGAAACAGACACCGTGATCTCTTTTGACGGCGATGCCAGCATTCGGCAATTGAGTGCTTACCACAACGTCAATCGCATTCACGACCACATGAACGCATGGCTTCCTGGTTTCACGGGCTTGGACTTCTCCTTGCCGACAGCGGTGGATGTGAGCGGCACATGCAACGCCTTCTACACGCCAGGTTCGCCGAGCATCAATTTCTATTCAGAAGGAGACGGGTGCAATGCATTCTCCCTGGTGGCCGACGTGGTGTTTCATGAATACGGCCATGGAATCAATGACCTGTACTACGAAAGCATAGGTGGGTTCTTTGGCAATGGAGCCATGAATGAGGGCTATGCTGACTTCTGGGCCATCAGCCTGACCGAAAACCCCATATTGGGTGCGGGATGTTATTCTGACGACCCGACATTTTTCATTCGCAGATATGACGAGAACCCCAAAGTTTACCCGCAGGATTTGGTGGGAGAGGTTCACGCCGATGGTGAAATCATTTGTGGAGCATGGTACGACACCCACCTTCTCATGGGAGGAGAATGGGACAACACCTTGGACTTGTTTGTTTCCGTGTTCCCTGGACTGCAGGCGCAAGCGCAAAACGGCAATGAAGGAGAGGCCTTTGTAGAGGTTCTGTTGGATGTCCTCCAAGCCGATGACGACGATGAAGACCTGTCCAATGGCACCCCAAATGGAGCGGCCATTCTCGAAGGTTTCGCCATGCATGGCATCAGCCTGTTCTCAGGTGTCAACATTGACCACAGCCCGCTTGAATTTTCTGACGCGGAAGTTGGCATCACGCTGGAGGCCGAAGCTGCGATTCTGTTTCCCTTTTCTCAGTACTTCAGTCATTGCGTGGCCTTTTACAGAACGGCCCCTTCAGAGCCATGGACTTCCTTGACCATGGAGGATGCGGGAAGCGATGTTTTCACAGCGGCCATCCCACCTCAACCTGCAGGCACGGTGGTCGAATACCACTTTGGCATTCTTGATTCCTTCGGAGCCACCAGCTCCATTACTCCATACAGCTCTAACGAAGCTGCGAATCCAAATTTGCCATTCAACTTAATTGTGGGACTTGAGCCCGTCTTGATCGACGATCAAGATGACTACTCTGAATTTGGCTTCTGGCAACTCGGATTGTCCCAGGACAACGCCACCACCGGACAATGGGAATCCACCATTCCAGTGGGGTCCTTTGGAACCCCCGGAGACGCCTCCAGCATATGCGCACCCGATGAGGACCACACACCCAATGACGGACTTTTCGCATTTGTCACAGGGGTGAGCCCAGGGCAAGATGCAGGAATCGGATCGAACGACGTGGATGGCGGCTCCACCACTCTGCGGTCCGAATCCATAGACGTGAGCGAACTCGCATCTCCCGTGCTTAGTTACTGGCGCTGGTATGTGAACGCGCCTGCGTCTGGAGCCAATCCTGGAGCGGACTGGTGGCAGGTGCACGTCAGTTCAGATGGAGGAAACACTTGGGTCGAAGTGGAAGAAACGCTCACCCAAGACATCAGCTGGAGGCGCCATGCCTTTTCGATTGAGGAACACGTGCCATTGACCGACGAGTTCCAAATCCGTTTCGTGGCATCGGACAGCATTCGACCAGGTCAAGAGCTGGACGGTGGGTCTTTGATCGAAGCCGCCGTAGACGACCTGATCATCCATGACCTGGCCACCTCACAAGTGCATGAAACCGGTCTTTCATCGGGCATTGTTGCATGGCCCATCCCTGCGAGCACGACCCTTCATGCTTCAGGTTGGGAAATCAACAGCTTCGTGGAAGTTCGCGACGTGAGGGGCCGTTTGCTGTCTACTCAAACTGCCAATGCCCAGGGACACGTTCAATTTTCAATTGAAAATTGGCCTTCTGGTACTGTGACCATGACGGGAAGCCTAAGAGAAGGTGACCGGATTGTGAAGAAAGCTCTTATTCTGCGTGATTGAGGCCCATTTGCCCGAGGAAGCGCTCATCTTTGCGGCGCAATTTCAATAAATGGCAAAAACTGATAAGACCCGTCGCATGGCCATCCAAGCTGAATGGCAGCGCGACAGCTCGTCCTCGCCAGGGTTCAATAAGTACCTCATCACCATCCGTGAATTGGATGGAACAGAAACTCGCGTACCGGCCTATGGCCGCGACATGCAGGATGCGTTGAGCCGGCTGGTCAAAACAGAACGAACCGAGAAGCTGGTCGAAACCACCGAGAGAATCCCACAATGGGTGTTCGTCTTGGCCTTTTTAGGCACGCTTGGCGTAGGTGCAACCTTGAGCACGACCGCAAACAACCCCATGTACTTCGCCGTAGGCGCGGGATCACTGGTGTTGCTCGTAGGCCTGTACTTGCTTCGGACCAAGAACTAGTCCAAAGCCAAAGACGTCATTGTCCCAGACCTTGCTGGCTGTCTGTTGGGGTGACCCATACAATAGACACCAAGTGGGCATTGTCCACCATC
>CALKHD010000023.1 GCA_938092195.1 uncultured Flavobacteriales bacterium
GTGTTCAAAGACATTTACTGCGCGGGCAACGACGACACTTTTGCGTTTTTGGAGAAGGTCATGGACCATGTGGTCTCTGTTTTTCCTGGACCCCGGATCCACATCGGAGGCGATGAAGCCCCCAAGGTCCGCTGGTCCAATTGCCCGAAGTGTCAACGCAGAATGAAAGAGGAGGGGTTGGCCAATGAGGAAGAGTTGCAGCGTTGGTTCATCGGTCGGATGGGGGATTATTTGGCCACGAAAGGCAAAACCATCATCGGATGGGATGAGATATTGGAAGGGGGGTTGCCCGAGGGTGCCGCTGTGCAAAGCTGGCGTGGAATGGAGGGGGCAGAGGAAGCGGTGCACTTGGGTGCAGATGTGATTGTATCTCCAACCAGCCATTGTTATCTGGATTACCCCCTTCGAAGCACGGACCTAGAAGAGGCTTATCAGTTCGATCCTCTGCCTGACTCTTTGGCCCATGGCCCAGGCCGGATCTTGGGTGGGGAGGGAAACATGTGGACTGAACACGCTCCTCAAGGAATGGTGGAATCCAAGGTTTACCCCAGACTGATTGCGCTTGCAGAAGTGTTTTGGCGGGGCCACTCCCATGCCAAAGCCAGCGGGGCCTACGTGGATTTTTTGTCTCGCTTGGACCTCCATTACCTCAGGTTGGATGCTTTGGACGTGACCTACGGTTTGGAATCCCCACCATTTGAGTTGAACACGTCCGCGTCCTCGGAAGGTGAATTGGTGGCGTTGATCCAAGCGAAAGGCAGAGGAGTGATGGGCCGGGGGCAGTGGACAGGAAATGGGTCGTCCTTGGTGTCGGGAGAGCCTTTTGTGGTCAGCGGGCCTGGAAGGGCAGAAATGGAAGTGGGGCGCCGCGGAACGTGGACAGGTACCTCGACTTCTTATGCGTTGGACGGACATTCTGCGGTCTATCGTCCTCTTAGTTTGGAGTACGAGCCCAGTCCGTGGTATACCGGAGGTGGCCGAGAAGCTTTGGTGGATGGACGGTTGGGGTCGAATGATTTTCGGGATGGCGCTTGGCAGGCCCGCCAGGGGGGCGAGATGACGGCCGAGGTTGATCTCGGGGCGGAATTCGAGATTTCAGCTGTGGAAACGGGCGTGTATTTGTACCAGGACGCTTGGATTTTCATGCCCAAATCGGTGGAGTGGGAAGGGTCTGTGGATGGGCGCGATTGGCGTGAATTGGCCTCGTGGTCAGGATCGGATGTCCTGGCGCCAAACGACCATCAAGAAAGGGTGGCCATTCAAGGGTTGATGGGTTCAGCGCTTGGACCGGTTCGCCATGTTCGGATGCGCGTGAACGGTGCGGGGCCATGTCCAGATTGGCACGCAGCAGCAGGTTCCGACAGCTGGCTGTTTTTGGATGAACTCGTGGTGCGCACCAAAGAAGCGTTATGATTTGGGCATTTGCAGCCGCCATTTCCTTTGCCGCCATGGACCTCCTGTGGCGCAGGGTGCTTATGCAGACAGGGTTTTGGAAGGCCTTGCTGTTCAGAAGTGCGTTCAGCTCTGTTCTGCTTCTGACTTTGATCGTTTGGACGGGTCAAGGTGTGGATCAGGGGCTGGCAGACCCTGCACCATGGAATGCGAAGGCTGTCATTCGGGTTTTTGGAATGCCGGTTTTGACAGGGGTTGGCGGTTTGTTGCTCTTCTCACTTGCGTTGCGGCAGGCTCCGGTATACTTGGTGGCTGCCATTGTCAACATGACAGGATTGAGCGTGGTCCTATGGAATGGATGGCTTTACCCTGGGCAAATTGAGTGGTCAGGCTGGCTCATCGGGTCTTTGATGACGGCGTTCACGGGACTCGCCATTTGGCTGGTTCTATCGTTCAAGCTGCATCGTTCCAATGAAGGGAAGATGGGCTGGGGATTGGTGCTGTCGATGCTAGCTGTGTTGACTTGGGGGCGAGGATATGTCCAATATCCAGAGAGTTTGAAGGAGTCCGATGCACTGACTTTGGCTGCATCCGTTGAACTGGGGGTGTTCATCATGGCCTTGCTGTTGACCTTGATTTCCCGGAGCCAAGTCATCTCGCGGGCCCATAGCCAGCGTTGGGATAGAACCCCATGGCGACATCTCTGGCTGGTGGGAACAGGAGTGGGGCTGGCCGCGTGGGCCTTGTGCATGGCCTATGATGAATGGCCGGCTTATAAAGTGGGGATGGTGACCCTGCTGACCCCGGTTTTGGTGGTCTCATGGTCGGCTTTGGTGGACAAAGAAAAACTGACTGTGGCCGATGTTGTGGCCTTCTTGTTGGTTGTGGCCTCGCAGTTCCTTTTTGTGTGGTCAGAATGGGATTGAACCAAGGGATGCATGCCCCCGCGCCAGGGAGTTGCAGGTTTGAGGTCAACAGCCGTCAGCACTGAAGAAAGGAAGCCGCTTGTCTTCGGGGATGGGCCTGCCTTCCTTGTCCAATTCAATGCCGTACTCAAAGCGCCGGCTCCATTCCAATTGTCCGTCTGGCTTCCACTGCCATTGCGTTCCGTGCATTCGGCCCAGAGGATCATAGAATCGATCCGATTGCATTTGTCCATCGCGGTACCACATGCGCTGGCTGCCTGAATTTTGGCCATGGGCGTTTTTGTGCAAATGATGCAAGGCCTGACCGTTTGAATGGAAGGTCACCTGTTCTTCCAGCCAGCCATTTTCGAACCGTTGATAGCAGGCCCGCAAACCTGGGCCCCAGTCCGCTTCGCCCAATTCGTCTCCTTCTTCACGGAAGTTCTTCCAATTCTGCTGGGGGTCCATTTGTCCCCTTTTGACCCACCCCGTGAAGGCCAATGTGGTGTCATTGAATTGTCGCCGCTGCACCTGGTTGGTCCAAACTGGCATGCCTTGCTTGTTCAAGCCGCCATAGGAGGGGACCATGGCCTGTTCTGGGTCTTTCGCAACGGACCCCAGCCACAATTGACTCGGAGTCAATGGATGTCGAGGAGCAGATTCCACTTCGGGGTTCGGTGTTGAATGAACTTGCCGAAATGGCTGAGCTTCTGCCAGCCAAGGGCACGTGATCAACCACGAAAAAAACACAAGGGATCTGAATGTGAATCCAGGCAGCATGAAGTGAAGTTAATCGCCCT
>CALKHD010000024.1 GCA_938092195.1 uncultured Flavobacteriales bacterium
AAGTGGACCAAGAGATTCACCAGCAGGTGTTGGACAGAGCAGAAGCCCTTGGCATTGCTCCGTACGGAGGATTCATCAACCCCAAGTTGGTGGCCACCATGGACGAGGCTGGCGAAATCACCGCTGTCGAGCTCACCTACCCGGATGACTTCACCACTCAGATGTTGGACTACAGCAAGGAGTATGGCGTCTTGAAGCTGGTCAATTGAATGGCTGATAAGCGCAGAATTGATGGAGGAGAATCAAGGGCTGCAAGGCCGAAAATTGGCCTTGGTGGAAGCCATATTGAGTGTGGACAGCCAGGAAGAGGTGCAGTCCTTGGAACGCGCCGTCCAAGAAGTGAGGGAGGCCGCTCGAGCCAAGCAGCTCGTGATTGGGTATCGGCCCTCCGGAACCCCGGTGCTCAAGCAACGGTTTTTGGACAAACTGCGTCATACCCTCAATGACATCCAACAAGATGAATACATCTCTCTTCAGAGTTTTGAGCAAAGGGCAGCGGACTGGTAAAGGACTTCGGACAGCTTTGTTTTTGGGGTTGGTGATCGCATGTGGTTGGCCTCTGGACAAGCTCGGGGCTCAACAACCCTGTGAAGACGGTGTGGCGGGTCAGTACCCTTGCTTGGGGATGGACCTCTTGTGTGTCAGGAGTTTGGAGGAGATGGGAGGAACCCCGGATGGCAACGGAAACGATTGTTGGGGTTGGTCCAGTGGCGACCGCGAATTCATGCTGTTCGGACGGAGTGATGGCACCACCATCATCGAAGTCACCGACCCCGTGAACCCGGTCATCATGACGGATGTGCCCACGGCAAGCACCCCTAGCTTGTGGCGCGACATCAAGGTGATTGGCGATGTTGCTTACATCGTGAGCGAGGCTGGAGAGCACGGTATGCAAGTTGTGGACCTCTCTCAGTTGCCCTTGGGCGCGCCTGGCGATCCGGTTGGAACACTGGCCTACTACACCGGATTTGGAAATGCGCACAACCTGGTGGCCAATCCCGAAACAGGCTTTGTCTATGGGGTAGGGACCAACACATTTGGCGGGGGTCTGCACATTGTGGATGTGAATGAGCCCAGCAACCCAGTTTTGGTGGGGTCCTGGGAAGAGAGCTACATCCACGATGCCCAAGCCGTGATTTACAATGGGCCAGATGCCGATCATCAAGGCAAGGAAATTGTGTTTGCCTTTTCAGGTTTTGCGGGTTGCTTCATCATCGATGCAGAGGACAAAACCGATTGTCAAACGCTGTCAGCAGTGTCCAATGAGGAGTGGGTTTACTCTCATCAGGGGTGGTTGACAGAAGACCAAAGGTTTGTGCTGCTGAACGACGAAATTGATGAGTCAACAGGGATTGCACCATTGACCCGCACTTGGGTGTTGGATGTACAAGACTTAGACAATGCGCAGGTGATTGGGTATCATGAGGGGAACCTCGGGGTCACAGACCACAACCTGTACATCCGCGATGGCCAAGCCTACCAAGCCAATTATTATGCCGGCATGCAGGTTTTGGACATTGTGGACGCCGCCAATGCTGAAATGGAGCTGGTTGCCTATTTCGATACGAATCCATTTTGGGACGGCGTGGGAACTTCAGGCGGCGCTTGGAACGTGTACCCCTTTTTTGAAAGTGGCAACATTGCCATCAGCACACAGAGTCACTTTTTCATGGTGCGACCTTCCGAAGGGACGAGTGGATTGAAACTGCCTGAAAGTCAGGCGGAGTCGATTCAACTGTGGATGCAAGACGGAAGGGTGAAGGTGCGCAGCAATCAGAGTGGTCTGGCCACGGTGATGGACACGCAAGGCCGAGTCCAAGCCACGTGGCCCTTGCAGTCGCAAGGCTGGTCCACCTTCATCACCGAGGGCTGGGCGTCAGGGACATACTTGGTCAAGACCCAGACCGGGGTCACAGAACGGTTCTTGGTTCATTGATCTGTGGCCTTGGAAGCCACAGACAACGCGGCTTCCAATCGCTCAGACAATCGGTCAAAGGAAACCCCTTGGTCGAGCCTGCCTTCATGAACAAATGAAAGCGAACCGGTCTCTTCACTGACCACCAAAACGACAGCATCCGTTTGCTCAGAAATCCCCACGGCTGCGCGGTGCCTTGTCCCACATTGGGACGGAAGGTCCATGCGGCCTGAAACGGGCAAGATTCCTCCCGCCCATCGGATTCGATTTCGATCAATGCAGGCGGCTCCGTCGTGCAAGGGGCTCGCTTTTTCGAACAGGGCCACAATCAGTGCCGCCGACAGTTGAGCATCCACGGCGCTCCAGCCTGTGGCCACTGTGGAGGGGTCAGCGTCCCTCGGAATGACCACCAAGGCACCAAGTTGTCTGCGGCGGCATTCTTCAAGTCCCTCTTTGAGTTCAGTCCAAGGTGAGGGGTTTGAATCCGAGTGTCCGGCTCTACCCAGCCATTTTTGGAGCCACTTTGGCGCTGAGCCCATGACTTGACGGTTGCCAATCAATAGCAAAAACTGACGAAGTTCTTGCTGAAAGACAATGAGCAAAGCGATCACTCCAACGCCAATGAACTGCCCCATGATCTCGGCCAGCATGCGCATTTCCAAGGCGTCCACAATCTGGTAGACCAGGTAGATCGCCAACACCCCGATGAAAATCCGAATGGCCGCTGTGCCGCGGGTCAGGCGGTACAGTTGATACAGAATGATGGCCACAGCCAGAATGTCAAGCAGCTGCCAAAGGCCAAAAAAAAGGGCGGGCTGTTCAATCATGTCCTGATGCCGAATGGGCCTCGCGAAGGTATTCGTAGAGCGCGATGCATTCTACGGCAGGAGCAACATCGTGTACACGCAAGATGTTGGCTCCTCGATCCAATCCCCAAGCATGCAAGGCGGTGGTGCCATTGAGTGCCGTGTCGGGACTCAGCTTCAGGGGCTTGTAAATCATGGATTTGCGGCTGATTCCAATGAGAACGGGACACCTCAAATCTTGAAGTTCTTGCAGGTTTGACAGAAGCAGGTAGTTGTCCTGGAGGCTCTTTCCAAATCCAAAGCCAGGGTCCACGATGAGATGCTCAATGCCCATGCCTTTCAGGCTCTGAACCCGTTGTCGGAGGTGCGTTTTTACCTCGGCATGCACATCGACGTATGCGGGGCTTGTTTGCATGGTTTTCGGGGTGCCCTGCATGTGCATGATGGCCATGGGGACACCGCCTTCGGCCACCGCGTGGGGCAATTCGGGGTCCAATGTCCCTGCGGAAATGTCATTGATCATGTGCGCCCCGGCCTCTATGGCTTTCCTGGCCACATCGGCATGATAGGTGTCCACGCTCAGGGGCAAGTCGGGCCACTGTTCCAAAATGCCTTCCAAAACCGGTTGAATGCGCACCCATTCGGCCGCGGCGCCAATGGTCTCTGCGCCCGGACGTGAGCTTTGTCCGCCAAGGTCCAGCATGTCGGCACCTTCTTGAACCATGGTTCGGGCCTTGCTGATAGAGGACTGAGCGTTCACACGGCTTCCGGCATGAAAAGAGTCGGGTGTGGCGTTCAGAATGCCCATGACGCGTGGCCGCTCAAACGACATCACCTTGGAGCCAAATGGAATTGGGGCTGTTTTCACCATGCGAAGGTGCAGAGTAGGCTTGGAATTTGATGGAAAGTGGGGGGAGTTGTGGGAAAACCATGGTGGAGTCGTCCTTGAAAGCTGTTCTTCCGAGCTCTGACTTTTGGAACTTTGCATTCCATGACGAATCAGGACCAACCGACACACCCTTCCGAAGGCCAACCGGAATTGACGCTGTCCGAATACAACGCGCAAGTGGCCCGTTGCCGGTCTTTGTTCATGGACAAGATGCACGATTACGGGACGGCTTGGCGGGTCTTGCGGCCCAGCTCTTTGACCGATCAAATCTTCATCAAAGCCCAGCGCATCCGCACACTTCAGGAAGGGGCAGAGCGCAAGGTGGATGAAGGCATTCAGCCTGAATTTGTCGGCATCATCAATTATTGCATGATGGCCCTCATGCAAATGGAGTTGCCTGCCGATGCCCCCATGGAGTTGCCTGCCAAAGATGCCGAGTCCCACTTCGATGGGGCTTTGGACAAAACGCGGTCTTTGATGCTGCTGAAGAACCACGACTACGGCGAGGCTTGGCGGGACATGCGCGTTTCGAGCCTCACCGATTTGATTTTGATGAAGCTGCTCCGCATCAAACAGCTGGAAGATTTAGAGGGAGGAGCCAAGGTCAGTGAGGGAGTGGATGCAGGCTACATGGACATGGCCAATTATGCCCTTTTTGCTCTGATTCACTTGGCTTCAGAAGATTCCACCCATTGAGGTGTTAATCCCCTGTTAAGCAGGCCGTCATCAGGACGGATTCCGGGCGAAATTGCAGAATCGATTTGGTCCCCATGAAAAACGTCT